>NZ_JBHZEJ010000005.1:0-101388 GCF_042756365.1 Streptomyces sp. NPDC059092 | reverse complement strand
CCGGGGCGCCCGCTGCGTCAACCGCGCCGGGCACCGGGGGGTCCCCCCCCGCGGCGCGCGCCCCCGCCCGCGGGGGGCGCGCCGCCCCCCCGCGGGCGCCCCGCCCCCCGCCGCCGTTCCCGGCCCGGTCCCCGGCCCGGTCCCCGGCGCGGTCCCTGTCCGCGCCCTCGTCCAGGGCCCCCGACAGTTCCTCCAGCGTGTCGAGGAGCCGGCCCGCGCCGCCCCGTACGACCTGGTCGGGGACGCCCTCGCCGTCCCAGCGCGCCAACTCCTCGCGGACCGCGTCCCAGCGCGGAACGCGCCCTTCCCGTACGTCCTTCGCGCCCCGTTCCGTGGCCTCGCGCAGCGTCTCGGCGAGCTTGGCCGCCGCGGGTACGGGCGTGACGCCGCGCTCCGGAAGGTGCGCCTCCATCAGCATCGCGACCCGCGCGAGCTGGGCGAGCGCGTGCTCCGCGTGGTCGGCCGCAGTAGGCGACAGACCGCGGTGTCGCACCGGTTCGTGCGCGGCCCGCTCCTCCGACGTGTGCCAGGCGACCCGCGCCGTACGGGTCGAGAGCAGCGTCTCGCGGACCTCGCGCGCGTCGGGGCCGCCGCGGTCACCGGGCCGGGCGTAGTGGCCGACCACCGCGGCGGCGTACCGCCCGTCGGCGAGCAGCCAGTCGGCGAGGCGGGCGCGCAGCCGCGGGGTCTCCCAGGCGGGGAAGACGGCGTACGCGATCATCGCGAGCAGCCCGCCGAGGAGGGTGAGCAGGGCCCGGTCGCGTACGGTCTGCGAGACCCCGGCCCCCGCCATGCCGAGCAGGAAGACGACATAGGCGGAGACGAAGATCTGGCTGATCGCGTAGCCGGTGCGCAGCAGCAGATACATCAGGCCCGCGCTGACGACGGCGAGTGCGGCGGAGACGTAACCGCCGGGATGGGCGGCCTGGACGATGCCGGTGGCCAGCGCGACCCCGACGAGGGTGCCGCCGAAGCGGGCCACGGAGCGCCCGTACGTCTGGAGGAAGTCGGGGCGCATCACCATGACGACGGTCATGGGCGCCCAGTAGCCGTGGCCCAGGGGCAGCACGGCGCCCAGGACATACCCCGCGCAGGTGACGGCCGTGACGCGTACCGCGTGACGCAGGATCGGGGAGTCGCGGCGCAGTTCGCCCCGTATGTCACGCAGGACGACCGGGAGGAGCCGCAGCAGTCCGGGGCGGTCGCGGTGGGTCGCGGGGCGGGCCGCTGTCCGGCGGCCGTCGGCGGCGCCGGTCGCGTCGTTCGTGCCGGTCGCGCCGGTCTCTGTGGGTGTGTCGTCGGCGCCGGGTTCCTTACCCGCGTCCATGTCCGCGGCGACGACGTCCGTCTCGACCACGTCGTCCAGCAGATCGAGCAGCGAGACGAGCCGGGTGGCGGCGCGGTGGGCCGGGCCGGTGAGCAGCGTCTCGGTGTCGGGGGTCCGCAGGGCGGCGACCGCGGCCGGGGCGAGATGGACCGGCGTGCCGTGGCGGACGGCGCGCGCGGTGGAGTCCAGTACGGAACCGGCCGCGGCCAGGAGTTCCCGTACCCGGTCCCGCTCAGGGCCCTCGGCGGCGCCTCCCACCTCCGGATCGGCGAGCGAGGCGAGTACGGGCCTGATCCGCTCGGCGAGCCCGCGCGCGCCGTGCAGTTCGGCCGGGCGGCTGCGCGCCTCCCGCGCGGTGATGGCGGCGGCGCTACGGGCCGTCATCAGGGGTTCCGGGTCGAACGGGGCGGCCGGGTCCTGGCGCAGCCGCCGGGCGTAGTCGCCCAGCGCGGCGAGGGCGTCGGCGAGCGCGTCGCGCTGGAGCCCCCAGCGTCTGACGGGGAAGAGCACGATCATCCCGGCCTGGACGAGACCGCCCGCCGCGATCACTGCCGCGTGGCCGGCGGCGGTCGCGACGGAGGTCGGGAGCGTGACCGTCACGAGCATGATCGCGACGTTGGACGAGGCGATCACGCCCGCGGTCGGCCCGGCCGTCCAGGCGAGCCCGGCGAGGAAGGTCCAGAGCGCGAGCAGGGCGAGGAACAGCCCGGAGTGGGCGCCGGTGAGATAGCCGAGGAACGTACTGACCGCGAGACTCGCCCCGGAGGCGAGCGCGAGCACCGGCCGGGGGCGCCAACTGCGCTGGAAGGTCGCGATCCCCGCCTGGAACGCGCCGAACGCGGCGCTGGCGGCGACGGTCGGCCCGAACAGCGCGAGCGTGCCGCACACGACCACGGCGAGACCGGCGGCCCCGCGCAGCGCGACGAGCGGTTCGAGCCGCCGCCGCTCGACCCTGATCCCGGAAAGGGCGGTCTCCCTCAACGCCCGGAGCCAGCTCATGGGGTGAGGGTAGCGATTTCTCCCGGAACAGGGTGCTAAGGGGTCCTCACGAAACGAGCCTCATGATCCTTGTGATCCTCGTCCTCCTCGCGATCGCCCGGGGTCGCCCGGGGTCGCCCGGGGTCGCCCGCGATCCTCGTGCCTCTCGTACCTGTCGTGATCCTCGCGACGCGCTCCAGTGCGTGGCGTACGCGCGGATGAAGCATGGACTCCGTCGATCATGGTCCGGCGGACCTGATCCGGGTCGCCGTTGGTGGGACCGGTTGGCGGTCGAAGGCCAACAGGACGGTCAGGGCGCAGAAGTGGGCAGAAGTGGGCAGAGGCCGGACGCGAGTGGTCCGTTTCCAGGCGCCCGTTACCGGCGAGGTGGGCGACGCGCCCGGCGAACGCTTCCTGCATGGCCGTCGTCGAGGTGCCGTGCGCTCACCGACAGCCGGAGCCTGCCGCGCCGCGCCATCACCACGAGGCCGTACCGGGCCACCGGCAGGGTGGGGCCTAGCGGATGCGCCCCCGTCGGTCCGTACTGCCGCCCGTGCCGCCCCTGCCGCCCGGCACATGGGCCGCGTCCGCCGCCGAGACGCCGTGGGTCCAGCCCTCGGCGTCCGTCACGCCGCGCACGCGCGTCGCGACCGTCTCCGGGAACATCCGGTCCGTACGGCCGGTCACGGCCGCTTCCCGTGCCGCGAGGACCGGGAGCAGCGCGGAGCCGCCGCCGCGCGCCGTTCCGTCACCCTCCGCCATTCGCTCCGTGGCCTCGCCCGTCGCCTGCTCCGTCGCCGCCGCCAGGCGCTCGCCGAGGCGGTACGCGTACGCCATCAGGAACGACTGCCGGAAGGTCTTCGTCCGCTTACGGCCGCCCGCGCGCTGGGCCGCCTCCGCGCGGGTCATCGCCGAGGTGCCCTGCACCAGCAGGGAGGTGTGGAGCAGTTCGACCGCCTCCAGGTCCGGCTCGAATCCGACGACCGTCGAGAAGCCGTACGCGCTGTTCCAGACCGCGCGGCAGCGGTTCGCGGAGGCGACCGCGTCGAGCAGGATCGCCTTCGCCGTCTCGTACGGGGCGTCCACGCCGATCCGGCACGCGCCGGGCACGTCACCGCGGTGCGTCCGGTCCGCGAGCAGCGCCTCGTCGATGCTGTGACGCGCCATCAACTCCTGCGCCTTGGCGGTGAGCGCCTCGGCCTCCTGCGGATACCCCGTCGCCTCCGCCTTGGCGAGCAGCGCGCGGATCCGGGTGAGCATGCGCGGCTCGCCGTCGGCGGGCGGCAGATGGAGGGGCGTCCCGGGCACCGGGCCGACCGGCTCGATCGCGGGCAGCCGGGCGAGCAGCAGATACAGCTCCAGGACGGTGGTGGCGTACGAGAAACGGTCGGCCCGGTACGCCCCGGCGCCGCCCGCCCCGGCCCCGGACTCCTGGTCGAGGTCGGCGAGCTGGGCCGCCCAGCGTGGCGGCAGCCGCTCGTACCGCCGCGACTCCCCGGCCGCCAGTTCGGCGAGGAGCGGCAGATGGGGTCCGTGCAGGTCGCGGCGGACGAGACGGGCCACATCGGCGGGCTGCCAGCCGCGTTCCCAGGCCAGGCGCAGGAACTGCTCGCCGCGCCACCGGAGTTCGGCGTCGGCGTCCGGGTCGGCGGCGAGGAGGGAGGCGCCGGTGTCGATGCCGTCGGAGCTGGAAGTGCCATGGGCGCGGGTGGCGCCGGTGGCACCGCTGACGCCGGTGGAACTGGTGGCGCCGGTGGAGAGCATCGCGGCGAGGGCGCGCTCGACCGTGCGCACGGGATCACCGGTGGCACGCTTCTCACTCATGCCGCGGCCTCGCGGTGCTCCATGGCCATGGGGGCGTCTCCTCCGGCGGACGTGCCGCGTGCTTCTCGTTCCCGGTGAGGGCGTCCTCGATGAGGGCGTCCTCGATGGTCGCAGGTCCGGGGTCCTGGACCGTACCCGCCCCACCTTGTCCACAGCCTGTGGACAACAAACCGGCTATCAGCGCGGCCGCTTAATCTGGGGGCTCCTGTCGACCGAGGGCTGTCATCCGCGGAGGAGTATCCATGGGCGAGAACAAGCGGCGCATGCTGGCCGGCGAGTGGTACCTGCCCGACGACGAGGAGCTGGGGGCGGACACCGAGCGCCGCTTCGCGCTGTGCGCGGCGTACAACGCGAACGGCGGCGCCGCGCCCGGCGACCGCGCCGAGATCCTCGCGGAGCTGCTGGGTTCGGTCGGCGAGGACGTCCGGATCCGCCCGCCGTTCCAGTGCGACTACGGGACGTACATCACCGTCGGGGCGCGTACGTTCGTCAACTTCAACGCGGTCTTTCTGGACGCCGCGCCGATCACCATCGGCTCCGACGTCCAGATAGGCCCGAACGTCCAACTCCTCACGCCCACCCATGAACTGGACACGGAGCGGCGCCGCGCGGGCTGGGAGAAGGCGTCACCGGTGACGATCGGGGACAACGTCTGGCTGGGCGGCGGGGTCATCGTCTGTCCCGGAGTCACCATCGGCGAGAACACGGTGGTCGGCGCGGGGTCGGTCGTCACGAAGGACCTGCCGGCGGGCGTCCTGGCCGTGGGCAATCCGGCGCGGGTGATACGCGAGCCGGCCGGACCGGACGAGCGGACCGTAATACGGCCGGACGAGCGGCGGGGCTGAGCCGGGGTCGGCCCGCCCCGGAACGCGTCGGCGGACCGGCGCCGGCCCGCGTCCACCACACCCCCGCGCCCTACCTCTCCCCCGGCGCGAACTCGCACCACACCACCTTCCCCCGCGTGGGGCCCGTGCGGTCGCCCCAGTCCGAGGCCAGGGCCGTGACCAGGAGCAGCCCCCTGCCCTCCGCCACCTCCGCGTCGACCGCCCCGATGCCCGTCGGCCATCTCGGCGGCGTACGGGAGGGGTCGGCGACCTCGACGCGCAGGCAGCGCCCGTCCGGGGACCGGAGCAGGGTGAAGGTGACGGCGCCGCGTGTGCAGCCGCAGACGCAGACGCCGTGCCGTACGGCGTTGGTGACGAGTTCGCTCACCGCCAGCTCGACGGTGGCCGCCGCCTCGCCGGCCACCCGGCGCAGCGCGAGCACCTCTCGGGTGTGCCGACGGGCCCGCCCGGCCGCCTCCGGCCGGTGCGGGAGCGGGATCCGGGTCAGGGAGAGCCACGACCGGCCGGAGTCGTAGACGTCGTGCGCAAGTCCACTGTCAGTGAGCATCGCTACTCTCGGACATCAATAGATCACAGAAGGCAACCTATCGTGCACGAGAGGAGCGGCGCCGTGCCACATCAGCGTTTTCGGGCCCTGTCGGACCCGACGAGCCGCCGCGTCCGGCGCGGCGATGGGCTCCGCCCCTCAGGGCGTGATCACGAGCTTCCCGCCCGCGTGCCCTTCCTCGCTCGCCTGCTGCGCCTTCGCGGCCTCCTCCAGCGGGAAGGTCCCGGCGATCCGTACCCGCAGCGCGCCCTCCGTCGCCAGCCGGGCGTTCTCCGCCAGACCCGCGCGCTTCTCCTCGGGCGTCGTGCCGCCGGAGGAGAAGGTCACCCCCAACTCCTGCGCGGCCATGTCGGCGATGGTGATGATCCGGTCCGTGGTGCCGCCGCGCAGCTCGATCGAGTCGGGCAGCGCCCCCTTCCCCGACGCGTCGAAGACGGCGTCGATGCCCTGGGGCGCCGCCGCGCGGACCCGGTCGACGAGGCCGTCGCCGTACGCCACGGGGACGGCTCCCAGCGAGCGTACGTACTCGTGGTTGGCGGGGGCGGCCGTGCCGATCACGGTGGCGCCGCGCGCCACCGCGAGCTGGGCGGCCACGGCCCCGACGCCGCCCGCCGCGCCGTGCAGCAGCAGGGTCTCGCCGTCCCGGACGCCGAGCGCGTCCAGCACGCGCAGCGCGGTCTCCCCCGCCACGGGGAGCGCCGCGGCCTCGTCCCAGCTCAGGCCGGCGGGCTTGGCCACGACGACATCGGCCAGGGCGTACGGGGCGTAGGCGCCGGTGGCGGACCAGCCCAGCACCTCGTCGCCGACGGCGAAGCCGGTCACCCCGTCACCGGTCTCGTCCACGACCCCGGCGAACTCAAGGCCGGGGACGGCGGGGAGCGGGGTGGGGAAGACCGCTTCCATCCATCCGTGGCGGATTTTGTAGTCCATCGGGTTGACACCAGCGGCCCGTACGGCCACCCGGATCTCACCGGGGCCCGCGTGCGGCTCGTCCACGTCCCCGACGTGCAGCACCTCGGGCCCGCCGAACTCCTCGAAAACGATCGCGCGCATCTCAACCTCCACAGATCTCGTGTGCTCTACGTGTCCTGCGTGCTTCAAGCGTTCTACGTGCTGTGCGGGCCGCGTGGACCCCGTGGAACCATCGATGCGGTCAACACCCCGGCCGCAGCCCCTGTTCCGGCTTCAGGACCGATCTTCCCGGCGACCGGACGCACTCGCCTCCCGGGCGGGCGGCGCGCGGTGACGAGCCGTTGCCGAAGGCCGTTGTCAGACCCTCCTGCGAGACTCGGTTCCATGAGCGGACGATGGGCGGTGGCTCCGACGGACGGCGGCGGCGCGCTGCTCGTCCCGCTGGGTGAGGACGGCCGGGCGGGCGGACCCGTGCTCCGGGAGCCGGATCTCGTCGCGGCGGTCGGGGCGCGCCTGCCCGAGGTGGAGCGCTGGGTGTGGCGGGCCACGCCCCTGGTGTATCCGCGCCTGCTGGCGGCGGGGGTGCGGATCGAGCGGTGTTACGACATCGAGGCGAGCGAGTCGCTGCTGCTGGCCCACGAGGGGCGGCTCGGGGAGCCCCGGTCCGCGGCGGCCGCATGGGCGCGGTTGCGGAACGGGCCGGTGCCGCCCGATCCACCGCCCCGCTCGGCGCAGCCGGGCTCGCAGTCCTCGCTCTTCGAGCCCCGGGCGGGGGCGGAGATTCCGTTCGAAGCCCTGGTGGAGGTGTACGCGGAGCAGCAGCGGCGGCACTCGGCGGCCGAGCACCCCGGGCGGATGCGGCTGCTCACCGCCTCCGAGTCGGCGGGGATGCTGGTGGCCGCCGAGATGCACCGGGCGGGGCTGCCCTGGCGGGCGGACGTGCACCGCGAGGTGCTGCGCGAGCTGCTCGGCGAGCGGTACGCGGGCGGGGGCGAGCCACGGCGGCTGGCGGAGCTGGCGGACGCGGTGTCGGAGGCGTTCGGCCGGCGGGTGCGGCCGGACCTGCCGGCGGATGTGGTGAAGGCGTTCGCGCAGGCGGGCATCCGGGTGAAGTCGACCCGGCGCTGGGAGCTGGCGGAGATCGACCATCCGGCGGTGGAGCCGCTGATCGCGTACAAGAAGCTGTACCGGATCTGGACGGCGCACGGCTGGAGCTGGCTCCAGGACTGGGTGCGGGACGGCCGGTTCCGCCCTGAGTACCTGCCGGGCGGTACGGTCTCGGGCCGCTGGACCACCAACGGCGGCGGGGCGCTGCAGATCCCCCGGGTGATCCGCCGGGCGGTCGTCGCCGACGAGGGGTGGCGGCTGGTGGTGGCGGACGCCGATCAGATGGAGCCGCGCGTCCTGGCCGCGATCTCCCGCGACCCGGGGCTGATGGAGGTGGCCGGGCACCCCGGCGATCTGTACACGGCGCTGTCCGACCGGGCGTTCTCGGGCGACCGGGAGCACGCGAAGCTCGCCCTGCTGGGGGCGGTCTACGGCCAGACGTCCGGCGACGGGCTGAAGAATCTGGCGGCGCTGCGCCGGAGGTTCCCGCTCGCCGTGGCGTATGTGGACGACGCGGCCAGGGCGGGCGAGGAGGGCAGGATCGTACGGACCTGGCTCGGGCGGACGAGTCCGCGCGCGGCCGGCGCGGAGGACGACGAGGCCGGGATTCCGCAGGAGATACCGGAGCCGGACGGACCGGCGCCCTCAGGCTCCCCCGGCTCCTCAGGCTCCTCGAATGGTGAGTTCACTCCCGGGTACGCGTCGTCGAACGGACGGGCCCGTGGCCGCTTCACCCGTAACTTCGTCGTGCAGGGCAGCGCGGCCGACTGGGCGCTGCTGATGCTGGCGGCGCTGCGCCGGGCGATCGCGGGGATGCGCGCCGAGCTGGTCTTCTTCCAGCACGACGAGGTGATCGTGCACTGCCCGCAGGAGGAGGCCGAGGCGGTGGCGGAGGCGATCGACGCGGCCGGGGCGCTGGCCGGGAGGATCGCCTTCGGCGAGACGCCGGTGCGGTTCACGTTCACGACGGCGACGGTGGAGCGGTACTCCGACGCGAAGTGACCGGCCCCGCTCCGTCTCCCCGACGCGGTGGCCCGGCGGACATGTTTCAGCGAGCGGGGAAAAAGAGGGAGGCGACCGGACGCGTCAGCAGGAGACAGGACCGGAAGCAGGAGCAGCCCGGACATGCGAGAAAACGGTGGTGGACAAGGTGGTACTGCTGTTCCCACCTCCACCCCTGGCGGTCGCCACGCACCGACGAGGATCATCGCCGACGCGACACTCCCCGAACCGGAGACAGCCATGACCGAAAACGTCGACTTCAACGCACGCACCATCGCCGAGTTCCGCGCCCACCACGGCCAGGTCGGCGGCAACTTCGCGGGAGCGCCCCTGCTCCTGCTGCACACCGTCGGCGCCCGTTCCGGCGCACCCCGCGTCAATCCGATGATGTACCTGCCCGATGAGGGCCGCTATCTCGTCTTCGCCTCCAAGGCGGGCTCCGACCGCAACCCGGACTGGTACTACAACCTGCTCGCCCATCCCGACGTCCGGGTCGAGGTGGGCGACGACACCCTCGACGTTCACGCCGTCGAACTGCACGGCACGGAGCGCGACACCCGCTTCGCCGAACAGGCCCGCCGCTACCCCGGCTTCGCCGGCTACCAGCGCAAGACCGAGCGGATCATCCCGGTCATCGCGCTCGTCCCCTCCGGCGACGGCGCCGCCCCGCCCGCCGACCGCCCAGAACGGACCCCCTCATGACCATGGCCTACCTCGCACAACCCGATCAGCAGCAGAAGCTCGAATGGCTGGACGGCGGGCAGTTCGCCGTCCTCCTGGACAGCGCGGCCACCGACGGACAGCTCACCGTCGGGCGGTTCACCGTCAGCAAGGGTGAGGCGCCGCCGTACCACATGCACACCCGTGAGGACGAGGTCTTCATGCTGATCAAGGGCAGCGCGCTGCTCTGGTGCGACGACCAGGAGATGGAGCTGACGGAGGGCGGCATCGTCTACCTGCCCCGGAACGTCCCGCACGGCTACCGGATCACGTCCGACACCGCCGACCTGCTGATGATGGCCACCCCCGCGGGCATCGAGAACATGTTCCGGCACGCGGGCCGCGACATGGCGACGCCGCGGCCCGAAGGGTACGAGATCTCGAAGGACCTCATGGCCGAGGCCGCGGACCTGTACGGACAGGTCGTCGTCGGCCCGCCGCGCTGACGTCAACTGCGGCTGCGGCTGCGGCTGCGGCTGCGGCTGCGGCTTTACGCAAACAACACCGTCGATGGCCAGAGGATCACTGTTTCCTCCGCGCCTGGTGGACGATGATGATCCGTATGGCCATGGCGAACCACTTCGGCATCGCTCTGCGGGGCTGGCGCGAACGGCTGTCACCGTCGCGGACCGGGGTGGCGCCCGGTCCGCAGGCCACGGAACGGCGTGGCCGCGGCCTGCGCCGTGAAGAGCTGGCCCGACTGGCCGGCCTGTCGGTGGACTACGTGGTCCGGCTGGAGCAGGGCCGCGCCCGGAACCCCTCCGCCCAGGTGGTCACCGCGCTGGCCAGAGCACTCCGGCTGGACCCGTCCGAGCGCGACCATCTCTTCCGCTGCGCCGGCCTCGCGCCGCCCCCGCGCGGCGACGTACCGCTGCGCGTACCCCTGCGGGTCCACCGGCTCGTCGACCGGCTGGGCCGGGCGCCGGTCGCGGTCTTCGCCGCCGACTGGACGCTCATCGGGTGGAACGGAATGTGGACCGCCGCCCTCGGGGACCCCGGGGCGTACGGCTGGGACGCGCGCAGCCTCGTCACCGGCATGTTCCGGCAGAGCCCGGCCGGCGTGCACCGGCCCGACCCGCTGGCTGCCTGGCCCGTACGGTCCTGGGAGGGCGACGCGGCCGAGGAGGAGGCTCTGGTGGCCGACCTGCGGGTGACGGCGGCGGCGTACCCCTCCGACGCCCGGCTCGCCGCGCTCACCGCACGCATGCTGCGGACGAGCCCGCGCTTCGCCGACCTCTGGTTCACGGGCACCGCCCGCGCCCTCGTCGGCGACCGCAAGACCGTCGAGCATCCCCTGGTGGGCGATCTCGTCCTCGACCTCGATGTGCTGACCGTGCCGGGCGCCGACCTCAGGATCGTCACGTACGCGGCGGCGGGGAGCGCCGACACGGAGAAGCTGGACGCGCTCCGTGCCACATGCCCTCCACGGCGCGGGCTCCAGGACCGTTCCGTTGCTCCGGCCCACCCCGTGGTGACCGGCCGGTAGGCGCGGACCGCCGGCGCGCGGGAGCCCTCGCACCGGGCGGGCGCGAGGGCTCTCGTCACGGATGAGGGGCTGATCAGGCGTTCGGGTCGAACGGAATGGACGCCGGCTTGGCCTTCTCCAGATGGCTGTTAAAACTGCCGTCCTTGAGGCCGAAGTTGGCGCTGCCGAAGTTGGCCTGGCTGAGCTTGTCGCGGAGGCCCGCGGGGTAGCCGTTCCAGCCGACCAGGCCGGGGTACTGCCAGGCACGGTAGTGGTTCTCCGGCGGCTCGTCGTTGGCGCCGGCGGCGCGGAAGGCGTGCGTGCTCAGCCCGTCCTTGTGGTAAACGATCTTGGGGTGCGCCCCGTCCCAGCGGATCTGGTCGCGGTTGTGGACGGTGAATCCGCCGTGGGCGGAGGTGGAGACGTACTGGGCCTGGTTGTTCTGCACCCACACCACCACGTGCTCCCAGTCGTGCCGGTGCCCGCCGATGGTGGCCTGGTCCTTCTCGAAGTAGAGGCCGTACATGACCGCGCACCAGCCGTTGTTGCACTTGGACCGCGCGTACCCGTTGGTGTTGTCGAGGTCCGACTGGTCGCGGCATTCGCCCTGGGGCGCCCCGGACGGGTTGAGGCCGCCGTTGAGGATGCCGTCGGGCCCGATGGCCGGGGTGGGGTAGCAGCCGTCGGTGTCGTAGTCGTACGCCGGCTGGTAGGCGCGCTCCAGCTCGTCCGCGACGGCGGGCAGGGCCGCCGGAGGGGCGGCGAGAGCGGTGCCCGGCAGGGCGACGACCAGCGCGACGGCGCTGCCGAGGGTGAGTGCGGCCTTGCGCATGCGCGAGCTTCTCTTCACTGCGTCCTCCTGATGGACCGCGACGTGGGGCCGACGGCGCTACTGACATGCCCACTTCATACGTGGGGAACTCCGGCACATGACAGCTCGTTACGAACGAAACGGAGCCTTGGGCAGAGCAACTAACAGGAGGAGAAGCCGAGTTGACGTCAAGCTGAAGCTGGTTCGAAGCCCCGCCCGCCACGCGTTGTTCCCGGAGGCGCCACGTTCCGCCACGTCCGTGGAACCAGCGTCTCCGCAGAACCACCGCATCCGTGGAACCCCCGCGCCCATGGCACCACCGAGTCCACAGAGTTCCCCGCTTCCCGCCCCCCATTTCTCACGGAGGCCCCGAACCATGACCCGGAACCATCCCCACCCCCACCACCACTCCCACCCCGGAGCCACGCCCTCACCGTCCCGGCGCGCCGTGCTCGGCGGCACCGCCCTCGCGGCCCTCGCCCTCGCGGCCGGCACCGGCCCGGCGAGCGCCGCCACCGGCGCCCCGGCCGGCGCGCCCCCGGCCGGCGCGTGGCCGACCGAGTTCCCGCTGCCCGACGGCTTCCTCCCCGAGGGGATCAGCATCGGCAGCCGCCCGTACGCGTACATGGGCTCGCGCGCCAACGGCGCCGTCCACCGCACCGATCTGCGCACCGGCGCGGGCGCGGTCCTCTACCCCGGCGAGGCGGGCACGGCGGCCGTCGGCGTCGAGCTGGACGACGACGGGCTGCTCTACGTCGCCGGGGGCGGCGGAGGATCGGCCCGGATCGTCGACACCCGCACCGGCCACCTCGTCACCACGTACCAACTGACCGCCACCAGCGGCCACTTCATCAACGACGTGATCCTGCTCGGCGACCGCGCCTGGTTCACCGACTCACGCGACAGCGTGCTGTACGGCATCCCGCGCGGCCGGGCGCGAGCCACCGGGGGCCGGGGCGAGATCCGCGGCCTCCCCCTCGGCGGCGACTGGGTGCAGACACCCGACGTGAACAACGCCAACGGCATCGTCACCGCCCCCGGCGGCCACGGACTGATCGTCGTCAGCAGCCTGCCCGGCAGGCTCTACCACGTGGACCTGACCTCCGGTCACGCGACCGAGCTGGCGCTGAAGGGCACGACCGACGTCTCCAACGGTGACGGACTCCTACGCCTCGGCCGCACGCTGTACGTCGTACAGAACCGGCAGAACCTCATCGGCGTGTTCTCACTCGACGCCCGGCTCCGCTCCGCCACCCTGCACCGCACGATCACGGACCCCCGCTTCGACGTCCCCACCACCGTCGCCCGCTGGGACGACCGCCTCTACCTGGTCAACGCCCGCTTCACCACACCGCAGACCCCCGAGACGACCTTCAACGGGGTCGCCGTTCCCCTCTGACGCCGTCCCGCCCGTGGCACCGGAGGCCCGGATGTACGGGACCGGCGCCACGGCGTGCCGCCGCTCAGTTTCCCGGGCTCGCGGCGGCCTCCTGCTTGCCCGCGTCGACGACCACGGCCATGATGAGCGCCGCGGCCGCGAAGACCAGCGCCCCCACGATGAACGCCCTGGTGTAGCCGTACGTCATGGCCTCCTGCGCCCGGATCACGAGCGCGCCGTCGTGTGTGCGCAGACCCGAGAAGTAGGCCTCGTCCGCGTGCGGCAGGCGGCTGCCGGCGAACGACGCCGACAACGTGGCGAGGGTGGCGAGGCCCAGCGCTCCGCCGATCTGCTGAGCGGTGTTGAGCATTCCCGACGCGCTGCCCGAGTCCTCCTCCTCGACGCCACGCACCGCGCCGAGTGTCAGCGGCACGAAGGAACAGCCGAGCCCCGCGGCGGTGACGAACATGGCGGGCATCAGTGCGCCCGGGTAGGAGGAGTGCGGCGTCAGCCGGCTCAGCCAGAACATTCCCGTCGCGGCGACGACCAGTCCGGGTGCGGCCACCAGTCGCGGCGGCAGTCTGACCACGAGCCGTGAGCCGATCGCGGCCATCATGCCTATGCCGACGCTGAACGGCAGGTAGGCCAGCCCTGTCCTGACCGCGCCGTATCCGAGCACATGCTGCATGTAGAGGGTGAGGAAGTAGAAGGTCGCGAACATGCCCAGACCCACGAGGAACAGGGTGACGTACGTACCCGCGCGGTTACGGTCCTTGAAGATGCGCAGGGGCAGCATCGGGTGGTCGATGCGCGACTGCCGCACCAGGAACAGGGTGAGCAGTACGGCGGCCACGGCGAAGCAGGTGAGCGTCAACCAGTCGGCCCAGCCCTGCTGGCCGCCTCGGGTCACCGCGTAGATCAGGCAGAGCAGACCGGCCGTACCGGCCGCCGCACCCGAGACGTCGAGCTTCCCGTGGGAGCGGTCGGCCTCGTCGAGCACGGTGGTCCCGGCCAGCACAGTGATACCGATGGGGATGTTCACCAGCAACACCCAGCGCCAGTCGAGGTATTCGGTGAGGACTCCGCCGAGGATCAGGCCGACGGTCGACCCGACGCCGGCCATGGCGGCATAAGTGCCCATGGCCCGGTTGCGCTCCTTGCCCTCGGTGAAGTTCGTGGCGATCAGCGCGAGCGCGGTGGGCGCCGCGACGGCCGCGCCGACGCCCTGGAGCACCCGTGCGCAGACGAGCAGTCCGGAGTTGGGCGCCAGCCCACCGAGCACCGAGGCCAGGACGAAGACCACGATGCCGTACCTGAACACGCGGCGGCGGCCGAAGAGGTCCCCCGCCCTGCCGCCGAGAAGCATCAGCCCACCGAAGGTGACCGCGTAGGCGTTGACCACCCAGGCCAGGTCGCCGGCGGACATCATTAGCCCGCTCTGGATGCTCGGCAGGGCGATGTTCACGATGGTGGCGTCGAGCACCACCATCAGCTCCGCCGCGGCGATGACCAGCAGAGCGATCACCGGACGGCGGCTGATTCCCACCGGGTCGGCCGTCCCTGCGCCCGATTCGGCCTGTGCTCCTGATGACATGGGGACTCCAGAGGAGAGACGCGGACGCACCGTCCGGGCGGCCCCGGCGCAACGTCGCGTACGGCTGTCCGCAGCGGTTTCTGATTGCCTCTGTCGCGGTCCGCTCGCGCCCGGTGCCCGCCGCGGGTGCCGCTCCACTACCGTGAATGTCGTTGCCCCCGCGAGGACCGCGCGGCGAGGATGACAACTCCCCAACGAGAGGGCAAATCATGCTTGTTCGCGTGACCAAGGGCATTGCCGTCACCGCCACCGGTCTGCTCACCGGTGCGTTCGCCTATGGAGCGGTCAACCTCGCGCCGACCTTCTGGGAGGTACCGATGGAGACGCGGCTGTCCTTCCACGCCGAACTGATGAAGATGAACTCTCCGGTGATGCTCACCGCGATGGGCGCGGCTGTGGCGAGTTCGCTGGCGCTGACCCTGCAGACCCGCGACCGCGAGCGGTTGCTCGCGACCGGCGCGACCCTGCTGACGGGGGCGTCCTTTCTGATCACCCGCTTCGGCAACGTGCCGATCAACGCACGGATCAAGGTGTGGGCCACCACCTCGGCCCCGGCGGACGCCATCGAGATCCTGCACCGCTGGGACCTGTTCAACCGGATGCGCACCGGCACCGCTCTGGCCGCCTTCGTCCTGCTCGTCATCACCGCGGTCGCACAGCTCGACAGCCGGCAGCGGCCCGTCCCGGCACCTTCCGAGCCGGACGACGCGCGGCGCGACGAGGTCGAGGCATGAGCGTCACGGCGGTTCCCGGCCACGGCCGGCACGGCCCTACATGCCTTCCAACTGACGGGCGAGAGCTCTTTCCGTATCCGTCAACGGCCGCTCGCAGGACTTGCGTTCAGGGTCCCCCTGTACGGGCTCCGCAACGTCCGGCGAGGGGATGACCACGTACACCTGGCCGTAGGCAATCAGCGCGTTCGCGCACATTCGCAGCAGACGGCTCAACGAAGATCGCATGGGACCATCGTGGCCGATCCCGCAAAAGCCCGGATAAAGCAGGAGTTTCGTCATGACCGGCCCCCGTCCGGCACTCAGGCCGAGACCCTCGTCGGAATGTGGAACACCGTGTCATCGGCGAGAACGGTCTGGTGGGCCATGCGCAGCTCCAGCCCGGGCTCGATGCCGAGCTCCTCGATGAGCAGCCCGCGGGTACGGCGGTAGGTGGCGAGCGCGTCGCCGCTGCGACCGCCGCGGTGGAGCACCACCATGAGCCGGGCGCAGAACCCTTCGCTGAGCGGGTTCTCCGCCACCAGCCGGCTGAGTTCGCCGACCAGTTCGAGATGGCGGCCGAGCAGCAGGTCCAGATCGATACGCCGCTTGAGCACGGTCATCCACGCTTCGTCGTACTGCAGGGCGGTACCGGAAAGCGCCAGACTCTCCCGCAGTCCCTCCAGGGTCGGACCGCGGCGGAGTGCCAGCGCCTCGCGGTACTGCTTCGACGCCAGTTCGTGGTGGCCCGCGTGCGCCGACTCCGCGGCCAGCGCGGACAGCCGGTCGAAGCACACGGTGTCGAGGATGCCGTCGTTGACCTGGAGTTGATAGCCCGGCGGGCGGGTGCGCAGCGTGCACCAGCGGCCGTCGAGGTCGTACCGGATCAGGAACTTGCGCAGCTGCGAGACGTACACCCGCAGAGCGGCGAGCGCGGTGGCCGGCGGCCGGTCGCCCCAGAGTTCGCGGATGAGGGCCTCGTTGGACACGGTCGCGTTGGGCCGGATCAGGAGAGTGGCCAGGAGCTGGCGCAACTTACGCTGCGGCAGCGGGATTTCGACGGAGCCCGCCACAATCTCCAGCGGGCCGAGCAGCCTCAGAGCGACCCTGCGCGGGGTGATGTCCTGCACACCGTAGGCCGGCTGCGTCTCGGTGACGGTCATGCCAGGACCTCCAGCCGAGGGTGGGCGCTGCGGAAGAACGTCAGCGGTTGCCCCTCGCGCAGCAGCCCGAGGTCGACGACCTCGCCGATGATGATGACGTGGTCCCCTCCCGGGAACATGCTGTGCAGCTCACAGTCGAGGAAGGCCAGCGCGTCGCCGAAGACCGGGGAACCGGTCCTGGCGGGCTCGTGGGGCAGGCCGCTGAAGCCGGCGGTGTCCCGGCGGGCGAAGGCGCGGCACAGGCCGGCCTGGTCCGAAGCCAGGATGTTGACGGCGAAGGCACCACTGGCGCGAACGGCCGCGAGTGCCCTCGATTCCCTGTGGACGCAGAAGAGCACCAGGGCGGGGTCGAGCGAGACCGAGGTGAATGAATTCACCGTGACGCCCACCGGCTCCTCGTCCTCACTGCCCAGACATGTGATCACCGCGACGCCCGTCGGATAACGACCGCAAACCTCACGGAGCGCTCGCGCCTCCACAGCGAGATTCCCCTGTCCGACGGTATCGGAATCAGTTAGTTTTTCCACACATCATCCCCCCTCAGGAAAGACCGCACTCACCCCTCACCAGCGAATGAACAGGCGCCGGGAACGGGGCAGTGCAGATGCCCGACCCTAACAAGGTGACGTTGCGACCACCTTCGGCCCAAAGGATGAGGCGGGGACGTACTTTCATCCGAAGCACCGGTACCAAAGCACGGCGCCGCGCCGCCCAAGCCCTGGTCAAGGGCTTTCGGAGGTCAGGTGGCCAGGCTGGTCCGGCAGCCTGGACTGGGCAATCCAGGAGAGCGGGGAGCATGCGGCAGCTGGGCCGAGGCCTCTGCGGCGGCCCGGTCACGATACGGCAGCGCACCGGTCGGCCACCTTTCTCCGGCCGACTTTTCCCCGCCCTCATTGACGCTTTATCGCACCGGGTGATGCTGTTTTTGCCGCTCACCGAGCGACCGAATCAGGAATGAAAGGAAAGCGAATGCGCAGCACTCTTATCGTGGCTCGCATGAAACCGACCGCCGCAGTTGACGTGAAGCGCATCTTCGCCGAATCCGACGCCGGCGACCTCCCTCATCTGATCGGCGTGAAGGAACGCAGGCTTTTCCGCTTCCACGATCTTTATCTGCATTACATGGCGTCCGACGAGGACGTGCGCGGCCCGATCTCCGACATGAAGGGCCACGACCTCTTCGTCGATGTCAGCGAGAGGCTGAGCCCTCATATCGCGGCTTACGACCCCGATACCTGGCGCGGGCCACAGGACGCCATGGCCCACGAGTTCTACACCTGGCACGCGGATGGCTGAGGCAGTTCCACGCTCGCGCACTCAGGCGACGAGAACGTCGCCGGCCGGGCGGACCGCACCGCCGGTGCGGGACAACGAGAGGAGGCTGGCGTGGCCAGCGAACGAATGACCAGGATCGCGGCGAAGGACGTCGCGTCCAACCGGCGCCGGGGCGGTGATCTGCGCACACTGCTCAGCCCCGTCACCGCGAAGGCCACCGCCGGCTTCATGGGGGTACTCACCCTTGAGCCCGGTGAGGTCGTCACCGAGCACTACCACCCGTACTCCGAGGAGTTCCTGTACCTCGTCAGCGGGGAGATCCTGGCGCGGATCGACGGGGAGCCGGTCCCGCTCGCCGCGGGTGAGGCGCTGCATCTGCAGATCAATGCCCGCCACCGCCTGGAGAACCACGGTACGGAGCCGGCTTTCATGGTCTTCCAGCTGGGTCCACTCGCACCCCGCCCCGAGCTCGGGCATGTCGACACCGAGCCCCTTCCGGGCCAGGAGCAGGCGTGAGTCGCCGCACGGCCGTCGTCACGGGGGTCGGAGTAGTGGCGCCCGGTGGCATCGGGGCCAAGGCGTTCTGGAAGCTGCTGACCGACGGCCGTACGGCCACGCGTGCCATCTCGCACTTCGACGCGTCGGCCTACCGCTCCAGGATCGCGGCGGAGTGCGACTTCGACCCGGCCGCGAACGGGCTGACGCCCGAAGAGGTCCTGCGCATGGACCGCTCGGCGCAGTTCGCCGTGGTCGCCGCACGGGAGGCCCTCGCGGACAGCGGTGTCGGGACCGGCGCGGCGCCGCCCCACCGCATCGGCGTCTCGATCGGCAGCGCGGTGGGCTGCACCATCACGCTGGAGCAGCAGTACGTCCAGGTCAGCGGCGCCGGCAGCCGGTGGGTGGTGGACGCCTCGGACCCGTATCCGCACCTGTACGGGGCGCTGGTCCCCGGCACGCTCGCCGCCGAGGTGGCGTGGACGGCCGGGGCTCAGGGTCCGGTCCGGGTCGTGTCGACGGGCTGCACCTCGGGCCTCGACTCCGTGGCGCAGGGGGCCCAGTTCATCGAGGACGGGGCGGCCGACATCGTCCTGGCCGGTGCCACCGATGCGCCGATCTCGCCGATCACCGTCGCCTGTTTCGACGCGATCAGGGCAACCTCGCCCAACAACGACGACGCCGCGCACGCCTCCCGTCCCTTCGACCGGGACCGGGACGGTTTCGTGCTCGGCGAGGGCGCGGCCGTGCTGGTTCTGGAGGACGAGGAGTCCGCGCGTCGTCGCGGGGCCCACGTCTACTGCGAGGTCGCGGGTTACGGGCAGCGCGGCAACGCGTTCCACATGACCGGACTGCGCCCGGACGGCGTGGAGTTGGCCGAGGCGGTGCGGGTGGCCCTGGACCGCGCCCGGTTGCCGGCCGACGCCGTGGACTACGTCAACGCCCATGGATCCGGTACCCGGCAGAACGACCGGCACGAGACCTCGGCGTTGAAGGTGTCGCTCGGCGAGCACGCCCACCGCGTACCGGTGAGCTCGATCAAGTCGATGGTGGGTCATTCCCTGGGTGCGATCGGCGCGCTGGAGGTCGCCGCCTGCGCCCTCGCCATCGAGATGAACACGATCCCGCCGACCGCCAATCTCAGGAACCCGGACCCCGAACTGGGTCTGGACTACGTACCGTTGACGGCCCGCGAGCAACGCACCGACACCGTACTGAGTGTGGGGAGCGGCTTCGGCGGCTTCCAGACGGCGATGGTGCTGACCGCGCCCGGCAAGGCGGCGGCCCATGTCTGACGCGGCGACGACCACGCCCCGTGCGGTGGTCACCGGGATCTCGGCGGTGGCGCCGGGCGGCCTGGGGCGGAAGGCGTTCTGGGACGGTGTGCTGGAAGGGCGGGGCGGGCTCGGACCCGTGACGCATTTCGAAGCCGGCGGTTTCCCGGTACGGACGGTCGGCGAGGTCTTCGACGACGGCACGCTGCCCGGTGTCGCCCCCCGGCTGGCGGTGCAGACCGACCGCTGGAGCCAGTTCGCGCTGCTGGCCGCCGACGAGGCGCTGGCCGACGCCCGCGTGCGGCCGGAGGACTTCTCGCCGTACGACCTCGGAGTCATCACCGCGTCGTCCTCCGGCGGCAACGCCTTCGGCCAGCGCGAGATCGCGGCCCTGTGGTCGAAGGGGCCCCGGCATGTCGGTCCGTACCAGTCGATCGCCTGGTTCTACGCCGCCACGACCGGCCAGCTCTCCATCCGGCACGGCATGAAGGGACCTTGCGGTGTCGTCGTGGCCGAGCAGGCCGGCGGCCTCGACGCCATCGGGCAGGCCCGCCGCGCACTGCTGCACGGCGACGCCAAGATCGTTCTCACCGGCGGCACGGAAGCGCCGCTGAGCCCGTACGCGCTGACCTGCCAGACCACCTCCGGGCGGCTGAGCACCAGTGCGGACCCGGAGCGCGCCTACCTGCCGTTCGACGAGGCCGCGTGCGGCCACGTCCCCGGTGAGGGAGGAGCGATCCTCGTGCTGGAGAGCGAGGACAGCGCGCGTGAGCGCGGCGTCGAGGCTCCGTACGGTGAGATCGCCGGTTACGCGGCGACCTTCGACCCGGCTCCCGGGATCCCGGAAACCGGGTCCCCCACGGCGCTCCGGCGGGCCGTCCTGCTCGCCCTCGCCGACGCGCGCGTCGCGCCGGAGGAGGTCGACGTCGTCTTCGCCGACGCGGCCGCGACACCCGAGCTGGACCGTGCCGAGGCACGGTGCCTCGCCGAGGTGTTCGGGGCGCGCGGGGTGCCGGTGACGGCGCCCAAGGCGCGCTACGGCCGGCTGTACGCGGGCGGCGCGCCGCTCGACGTCGTCACCGCGCTGCTGAGCCTGCGTGAGCAGGTGATCCCACCCACCGGACCGGCCGCCGTCGCGGACCCCGCGTACCGGATCGACCTCGTGACCCAGCCGCGGCAGGCCCGGCTGCGCACCGCCCTGGTGCTCGCCCGCGGCCACGGCGGATTCAACTCCGCCGTCGTCGTCCGGGCGGTCGCACCGTGACGGCGCACCTGCCCGGACCTGCCCCTACGACATCGAAAGGACCACTCCCCATGACCACAGCGCCCCTCGCGTACGACGAATTCCTGACCATCGTCCAGCGGTGCACCGGAGTTCCGGTGGAAACGCTGCGGACGGACGGCCCGACCTCGACCATCGACGACCTGGGCGTGGACTCACTGGGTCTGATCAACGTCCTCACCGAGGTGGAGAACCTCTACGACCTCCGTCTGGACGCCGAGGGCCTCACCCGTCTTCCGGAGATCCACGCGCTGATCAACGAGCAGCAGTCGAAGCCGGCCGGCGCTCGCACCGAGAACCACATCGTGGTCGACGCGCCGTTCGATCTGCTGTGGGACATGACCAACGACGTCTCCGACTGGCCGGATCTGTTCAGCGAGTACGCCTCCGCCGAGATCCTGGAGCAGCGGGGCGACACCGTGCGCTTCCGTCTCACTCTCCACCCGGAAGCCGACGGAAAGGTCTGGAGCTGGGTCTCCGAACGCGTCATGGACCGCGAGAACGGGACCGTCACGGCACGCCGCGTCGAAACCGGCCCCTTCGCCCACATGAACATCCACTGGTCCTACACGCGGACCGACGCCGGTGTGGAGATGCGCTGGGTGCAGGAGTTCCGCATGAAGCCGGGCGCGCCGGTGGACGACCAGGCCATGGCCGAGCGCATCAACAGGAACACCCGGGTCCAGATGGCGCTCATCAAGGAGCGGGTGGAGGCGGCGGCCCGATGACCGGCATCGACTTCGGACTCAAGGGCAAGCACGTCCTGGTCACCGGGGGCACCCGGGGTATCGGCCGGTCCACGGTGCTCGCGCTGGCCGCGCAGGGCGCGTCCGTGACGGCCTGCTACATCAACGAGGGCGAGCAGGTCGAGTCGCTGCGCCGGGAGCTGGAAGAGCAAGGCGCCCAGGGCTTCCTCGGACGCTGCGACATCACCGACCACGACCAGGCCGCCCGCCTGTCCGCCGACGCGTACGAGCGGTACGGGGCCATCGACACCATCGTGAACAACGCCGGTGTCATCAGCCATCTCCCGCTGAAGGACCTGGCTCCCGACGAATGGCACCGCATCCTCGACACCAACCTGTCCGGCATGTACCACGTGATCCGCGGGGCGCTGCCGTACGTCGCCAAGTCCGCTTCGATCGTCAACATCAGCTCCGCGGTGGCCCACCACGGTATGCCGGGCGCTGCCCACTACGTGGCGTCCAAGGCCGGTGTGATGGGTCTGACCCGGGCTCTGGCCAAGGAGCTGGGCCCGCTGGGAATCCGTGTCAACTGCATCGCCTCAGGACTGGTCGAGACGGACCAGATGAAGGCCGTCACCGCCGAGGGACGGGCCCGTTACGAGCAGATGATCTCGCTGAGCAGGCTCGGCCGGCCGGAGGAGATCGCCGACGTGGTGCTCTTCCTCGCCTCGCACGCCGCCCGCTACGTCACCGGCGCCACGCTCGACGTCGACGGCGGCATCTGACCCGAAGGAGGCCGCGCGCCGTGCTGCGCACCGTGTTGGAAATGACGGTCCTGGAGGGCTGCGAGGACGAGTTCCGCGCGGCCTGGCTCCAGACCGCACAGGCCGCCGCACGGCTTCCGGGCTCCGTCGCCCAGTCGCTGCTGCGGGATCCGCGCCACCCCCGTACGCATCTGATCATGGCCGACTGGGCCGACCGGGCCGCTCTGGAGGCCTTCCAGAGCAGCCCCGAGAGGGAGCGGCTCAGCGCCCGGCTGGAGCCGTTCCGTGAATCCGCCCAGAAACGCGTGTTCGAAGTCGTGTCACACCTGCCGTGCACCCCAACGCTGAAAGGTGGTCCGTCGTGACCGTACGCATCATGGTTTCCGCCCGTGTCGAGGAGAAGGACCAGAAGGCCTTCGAGGAGGCCTACCGCCAGGTCGCCGCCGTTGTCAGGGGAACACCCGGGCATCTGCGCGACGAGCTGCTGCACGACGCGGAGCAGCCCGGCCGCTACATCCTGCTCGCCGAGTGGGAGAGCGAGGAGGCGTTCCGCGCCTGGGAGGACGCCCCGTCCCACCGCGAGATGGCGGCGCCCATGTTCCCCTACTGGAGCGGCGGCGAGATAGAGCGGCGGATCTTCGATCTGCGGGCGCGGCTCGACAGCGTGCCGTCCGAAGTCTGAGCGGGTTACCCCACCATGGCGAACATCCGCAAGGCCCTGGTGATCGGGGCCGGCATCGGCGGGCTCACCACGGCGGCGGGCCTGTTGCGGCAGGGCATCGACACGCAGGTCTTCGAGGCCCGCCCCACTCCGGGGCGGCTGCTGACGGGCGGCGGGTTCATGCTCTGGCACAACTCCTTCCTGTCGCTGCGCAGGCTGGGGCTCGACGAGGCCGTCGCCGCCGGCTCCGTACGCATGCGTTTCCACGAGTTCCGCTCCGACTCCGGGCGACGCCTGGCCCGTTGGCACCTGGACGGTCCCACGGAGCGGGCCGGCGCGCCGGCCTGCGCACTGCGACGCTCCACTCTGCACACGGTGCTCACCGAGGCGGTGGGCGAGCGGCGGATCCGGCTGTCCAGCCGGCTCACCGGCTACACCCAGGACGCCGACGGCGTCACCGCGCGGTTCGACGACGGGTCCACGGCCCGCGGGGATGTGCTGATCGGCGCGGACGGACTGCGCTCCACCGTGCGCGCCGCGATGCGCGGCGGGTTCGAACCGCCGCCGAGGTACGCCGGCTACACGGCCTGGCAGGCCATCACCCGGCTGCCCGGCGAGTCCCTGGTGCCCACCGGCACGTTCTTCAACCTGTGGGGCAAGGGCGGACTGCGCTTCCTGTACTGCCGGCTGAACGACAAGGAGGTCTACTGGGACGCCATCACCAGTGATCGCGCGGCGGCCGGGATCGACACCCCGCGCCTCAGCCGGGGCGCGGCGCTGGCGGACGCGTACCGCGACTGGCCGGACCCCATCGGCACGATCATCTCCTCGACCGACGAGGAGGCGATCCTCCCGGTGAGCATCCACGACCGGCCGCCGGGCGGGGGGTGGAGCCAGGGCCGGGTCGTGCTCGTCGGCGACGCCGCCCATCCGATGACGCTCAACCTCAGCCAGGGCGCCGGGCAGGCCATCGAGAGCGGTGTGGTGCTCGCCGACATGCTGGGGCGTTCGGAACCGGACGCCGTGCCCGAGACCCTGCGTGCGTTCGAGGACGCCCGCCGGGCGCGGACCGCCGACATGGTGACGACGTCGTGGCGGATCGGAACACTGGGCCTGGCACACAGCGGTCCGCTGTGCCGGCTGCGGGACCTCGTGATGTACGCGTTCTTCGACTCGGTGGCCCGGACCCAGAGTTACTCGCTGATGCTGGACGACCGGCTGGAGCGGGCTCCGCTGCGGACGGGCGGGGCGCTCGACCACGGAGCGGGGTGAGCCCGCCCGATGCTGGTCACCGTTCTGGCCGTGGTGCTCGTCCTGTGCACCGGGATCCTCGCGGGTGCCCTGCTCGCGGTGGAACGAGCCGTCGTCCCCATGCTGATGCGGCTGCCGCGCCGGACGTGGTCGGAGGTGCACCGGCTGCTGGACCCCGGCTTCGACCCGCTGATGCCGACCGTCAACAAGGTGGCTCTGGCCGCCGGTCTGGGGCTGGCGATCCTGGCTCCGGGGGCCGGTACGAAGGCCGCCTTCGCGACCGCGCTGGCCGGGGTCGTGGGCGTCGCCCTGGTGTCGGAGCTGCGCAACGTGCGGATGAACCGGCGTATCGACACGTGGGCCGAAGCCGGGGAGATCCCGAACGGCTGGGACGCCCTGCGCACCCGGTGGGCCCGCGCCAACCTGCTGCGTACGGCCTTCGCCGGCCTCGCGTTCTGTGCCGCGCTCGGCGGCTGCTGGCGGCTGTGGGCCTGAGCGCCGCTCCCGCCGCCGCGACCACTTCCGTATCCGAACCCACACACGTCCGTCGTGCCCGAGTTGAGGAGCTGATCCGGTGAATCCGGTACATGAGGAGCGCGCCTCGCGCACGTCCGCACCCGAGACCGCCGGGCAGCCGCCCGAGCCACCGGAGTTCGCGGACCGGGTGGCCCTGGTCACCGGTGCAGGTCGTGGCATCGGCGCGGCCACCGCCCGGATCCTGGCGGCCCGGGGTGCCCGGGTGGCGGTCAACTACCACAGGAGCGAGGACCGGGCCCGGGAGCTCGTGGACTCGATCAGGCAGCGCGGTGGCGAGGCGGTGGCGGTCCAGGGCGACGTCACCGACCCCGACCAGGTGACCGCTCTGGTCACCGCCGCCAGGGCCGCGCTGGGCCCGATCGACGTCCTGGTGCTCAACGCCGCCGGTCTGGGCGCCCATGAGGCGCGCATCGCCCCCGCGACGAACCTGGCCTGGGAGGACCTGGAGCATGTGGTCACCCAGCAGCTCAAGGCCCTGTTCCTGACCACGCACGCCGTGCTGCCCGACATGGTGGACCGGGGCGGCGGCTCGGTGGTGGCGGTCGGGGCGGCGCTCGCCCGCCGTCCGGCACCGCGTTTCCTGCCGCTGGCCGTCGCCAAGGCGGGCGTGGCGGCGGCCGTACGCACCCTGGCCCTGGAGGTGGGCCCGCACGGGGTGCGGATCAACGCGGTGGAGCCGAATCTCATCCTCACCGAACTCGCCCGCTTCATCCCGGAGGAGCAGCGCCGGGCCGCCGCCGAACGTGCCGCGTTACGGCGCAACGGAACCCCGGAGGATGTCGCGGAGGTCATCGCGTTCCTCGCCTCACAGCGTGCCTCGTACCTCACGGGCAGCTGTCTGGTCGCGGACGGCGGCACGGCGCTCGCCTGACCGCCCGGCCGCCTCCCGGCCGGGCGCTCGGCCGACCCGCCACCGAGTCCTTTTCCCCTTCTTTATCAGCACTTTTGCAGCCGCTGATTGCCTGTTCAACGGCTGCCGTCCGGCACCGGACGACCCGAGCGAAAGGAAACAGACCTTGTCGAATCCCGAACGAAAAGTGGTCAGCCGGGACGATGTCGAGCCCGTCTGCTGGTTTGGTGAGGAAGGCCGGTTCTTGCTGCGCAAGGAGGACACCGGCGGCCTGTACAGCTTCTACCAGATCACCACCCAGCCGGGCAGTGGGCCGCCGCTGCACGTCCACGAGGCCGCCGACGAGGCGTTCTTCGTCAGCAAGGGCGTCTACGAGTTCGAGGTCGGCGGGGTCACCGAGACCCTCACCGCCGGCACCGTGATCTACGGGCCGCGCGGAGTGCCGCACCGCTTTCTCAACGTGGGCGACGAGCCCGGTCAGTTGCTGGTGATCGCGACCCCCGGTGGCGTCGAGAACTTCTTCATCGGACTGTCGAAGCTCGTCTCCGGAAGCGGGGCCCCGGACTGGAGCAAGATGCAGCAGCTCGCCAACGAGAACCAGATGCGCGGCTTCCAGCCGCCGCCGGGCGCTCGCGGTGACGTGGGCGGTCCGCCGGCCGGAGTCCACGGCGGCGCCGGTGGTCCGGCCGGCGCGCACCGAGTCCGGGGCTGACACCCCGTCCGGGGCCGGCGGCCCGTTCGCCCTACGCCGCCGGCTCCTTCTCGCGCCGCGTGGCTCGCAGGGCCCCGGCCGGGCCGGCGCGGTACTCCGCGGTGCCCCGGCCGTCCCGTTGCGCTCCGGCGTACTCAAGCGCCACCCCACCCGCTCCCGTCCGACCAGGAGGACACCATGCCCGGACACCTCTCCGGCAACCGCGCAGGCCCGCGGGCCGCCACGCCGCCCGGCCGCCACGATGTGATCATTCTGGGTTCCGGCATCGCCGGGTCGACTCTGGGCGCCATCCTCGCCAAACAGGGCGTCTCGGTGCTGCTCCTCGACGGCGGGACGCACCCCCGCTTCGCCGTCGGCGAGTCGACGACGCTGTACACCCTGAAGGTGTTCCGGCTGCTCGCCCGGCGCTACGGCGTCCCCGAGCTCGAATCGCTCACCTCCTACGACGGCATCCGTGAGGACATCGCTCCGACGTCCGGCACCAAGCGGCACTTCGGGTTCATCCGGCACGAGGAGGGCAAGGAGCCCGACCCGGCCGAGTTCCTCCAGTTCAGCCCGCCCTCCAAGGCGCTGCAGACCGGCCACCTGTTCCGCCAGGACACCGACGCGTACCTCTTCCACACGGCGATCGGCTACGGCTGCGACGTACGGCAGGCATTCCGCGTCGAGGACCTGGAGCTGGCCGAGGACCACGTCGCCGTGATCGGCGAGAACGGCGAACGGTACGAGGGGCGGTACCTCGTGGACGCCAGCGGCTTCCGGTCCCCGCTCGCCGAGCGGCTCGCGCTGCGCGAGCCGCCGGAGTCGCTCAAGCACCACTCCCGTTCCATGTTCACCCACATGCTGGGGGTGCGGCCGACCGACGAGTGCCTGCGGGTGGGGCCCGAGGACGCGCCGCCGATCCCCTGGGTGGAGGGGACCATGCACCACCTCTTCGACCGCGGGTGGTTCTGGTCGATCCCGTTCAACAACACACCGGGATCGAAGAACCCCCTGGTCAGTGTCGGGCTCACATGCGACGAGCGCCGGTACCCCAGGAACCCCGACCTGACCCCGGAGGAGGAGTTCCGGAGTTTCGCGGCACGGTTCCCGGCGGTGGAGCGGCTGTTCGCGGACGCCCGGACCGTACGGCCGTGGGTGTCGGCGGACCGGATCCAGTACACCTCCACCAAGACCGTGGGCCACCGCTGGTGCCTGATGTCGCACGCGGCCGGCTTCATCGACCCGCTGTACTCGCGCGGCCTCACCAACACCGGCGAAGTGGTCAACTCGCTCGCGTGGCGGCTCTTCGAGGCGCTCGCCGAGGACGACTTCGACGAGGAACGCTTCCGGTACGTCGACGACCTCCAGCAGGGGTTGATCCGCTACAACGACGAGCTCGTCAACTGCTCGTTCATCTCCTTCCAGGACCACTCCCTGTGGAACGCCGTCTACCGCGTCTGGTGCGCGGCCGAGGTGCCGATCAACCTGCGCTTCGACCGGTTCACCGAGCGCTTCACGGACTCCGGCGACGACGGAGTGCTCCGCGCGTGGGAGGAAGCGGCCCACCCCGGTCTTCCCGTACCAGGATCGGAGGGCTACAAGGCGTTGTTCGACGAGATGGTGCGGGTCTGCGAGGCCGTCGACCGTGGCGAACGGACCGCCGCCGACGCGGGCACGGAGCTGCTGAAGACGGTGGTGAACTCCCCCGTGGTGCTGGACCACCTCGGATTGCGCGACCCCTCGTGCCGGTTCGTCTACCCCATGCCGGACGACCTGCGGCGGATGGCGAACTGGCTGCGCCACGACGGCCCGGCCGAGCTGCGTTACCTCACCACCGGCGTCGACGTGCGCGGCGTGCCGTTGCGGGCGGAACTCGACGACGAGATGGGGCTGCCGCACTGACGAAGGCGTAAGGAACGGCTGAGCGGGCGGCTCCCACCCCGGGGTGGGAGCCGCCCGCTCGCGTGGCGGCGTGCGACCGCCGATCGCGCCCCCGGACCCGGATTCAGCGCGGCCTGGGCACGACCCGGAAGACGGGGCAGCGCGCCGCGGCCGCCTCGAAGTGCTCCGGGGAGCCCGAGTCGACCAGCCCGTTGCGCACGAAGGCGCCGACGCCCCTGGGATTCTGGACGGGGAACTCCCGCAGGACACGGCCCCGTTCCTCCTCGGGGAGCTCGACGAGTTCCACCTGTCGCGCCCGCCGGCCGCGGACGAGCACACCGTGCCCCGCGGCCCTGGCGTTCTTGACCCAGTCGGACTCCGGGTACGCCTGGAGTATGTAGCAGGTGCCGTCGACGACCACCGGGGCGACCGGAGTGGTGCGGGGCAGGCCGCTCCTGCGGCCCTGGACCGTGAGCAGGTGCATGGGGCCGAAGGACAGCCCCATGCGCTGAAGGAGAATGATGATCCTGTTGCGCGCCCTCTGCCGGGGCGGGACGGAGGCTCGCGCGGTCATGACTGTCCCTTCTCGTGGACGCGTCGTGTGATGGCCCTGACCACGGACCGCGGCATCGCCCGCATGAGGGGCAGCCTGATGCGGTAGGCGAGGCCCGGCACCGTGGACGGACGCCCGGCCGCCACCGCGTCCAGGCCCGCGCGGGCGACCTGATCGGCCGTCAACCACTTCATGCGCGGCAGCGCTTCGGGCGGCACCCCGGCGGCCTCGTGGAATCCGGAGCGGGTCAGCCCCGTGTGCACGGTGGTGACGTGGATGCCGTGCCGGGCGACCTCCATGCCCAGGCTCTCGCTCAGCGAGGACAGGAAGGCCTTGGAGGCGGCGTAGGTCGCGGAGCGCGGCTTGGGCAGCACGGCGACGAGTGAGGAGACGTTCACGATGCCGCCGGCGCCGCGGGCGATCATGCCGGGCAGGCAGGCACGGGACAACCTCAGGGGTACGACCGCGTTGAGCACCACGGTGTGCAGCTCGCGCTCCGCGGGCAGCTCCGCGAAGTACCCGGAACCGCTCGATCCGGCGTTGTTCACCAGGAGTTCCACGGGCCGCTCGGGGTCGGTGAGCCGCCTCTGCGCGGCCAGGAGCTGACTCTCGTCGGTGAGGTCGAGCTGGAGGACCTCCACGCTCACCCCGTGCGCGGACTTGAGCTCACCCGCGAGCTGTTCGAGCAGTTCGCCCCGCCTCGCCACGAGGACGAGGTCCGCACCCTCCTGAGCGAGCAGCCGGGCGAATGCCTCGCCGATCCCACTCGACGCACCCGTCACCATGGCCGAGCCGTACGGAAATCGCCGCATGACATTCCTCGAATCTCTTCGACAATTCAATTGCATACGTGCCGACAGATTAGCCTCGAAGACCGAGAACGGGCCAGTGAATTGATGGCCCCGGAGGCCATTCGGTCCGGTTTATTTTGACTTAAGCGAGGATTCATCGATCGATGGTGAAATACGGCTGCACGATTGGCTCGACTTCAATGGCCTGTCGCCCGTACTCCACTTCCGTCCCCGCCCCCGTTGAAATGGCTGGTCGCTCCCATGAGTTCCTCCGCGCGAAAGCGGGAATCCTCGTCCGCCCCACTCCGCACATCCGAGGCCGGCCCGGCCTCCCGGCTGCACTCCCTCACCGGGCTGCGCTGGATCGCGGCCCTCGCGGTCTTCCTCTCGCACGTCAGCACCCTGCTGCCGCTGCCCGGCACGAAGACGGTCTTCGTCCTCGGCTCCTCCGGCGTGACGTTCTTCTTCGTGCTCTCGGGCTTCGTCCTCACCTGGACGTACATGGCCGGCGACAGGGTCGGCCCGTTCTACGGCCGCCGGTTCGCCCGCATCTGGCCGATGCTCGCGATCGGCGTGCTGATCCCTCTGCTCCTCCAACTGCCCGACGCCATGCCGGGCCAGTCCGGCACCCTGACGCTGATGGCGCTCTCCTCCGTGCTGGTCTACCAGGCGTGGGTGCCCACGTACATCCTGGGCAGCACGAACCCCGTCACCTGGTCGCTCGCCTGCGAGGCGTTCTTCTACGCGATCTTCCCGTTCGTGGCCAAGTACACGGTGCGCCGCTCACTGCGCTGGCTCGGCGGTGCGGCCGTCGTCCTGGTACTGGTGGGCTGGGGCATCAAGCTGTGGCTCTGGGACGCGTACCCGCCCTCGCCGCGCCCGGCGTTCACCGGTATGGACGGTCTGATCTTCGGCACCTACTCCCCCATCGCCCGGGTCTGGGAGTTCCTCCTCGGCATGGTCGCGGCGGCCGCGGTCCGCAAGGGCTGGCGCTCCCCACTCGGTGTCAAGCAGGCCACCGCACTGCTCGCCACCGGGTTCTTCGTCCTGTGGCTGCTGCGTGCGGAGACCTGGCGCCAGTACATCGCCTATGACGCGCTCAGCCAGGTCTCCGCCCCGCTGTACGCCCTCGTGGTCGTCGCCGTGGCCCAGCGGGACCTCGCCGGCGGCGCGTCGTGGCTGAGTACGAAGCCGATGGTGGCACTCGGAGAATGGTCGTACGCCTTCTACCTTCTGCATTTCACCGTGCTCTTCGAGATCTCGTCGGCCGTATCCGGCAGGAAGAGCATTATCGAATTCTATATGCGGCCGGTTCAGGCCAGCTGGTCCAATGCGGGATGGGCGGTCCTCGCCCTCGCGATCACCATCGCCGTCTGCGCCCTGCTGTACCGGCTCTTCGAACGACCCGTGGAGAAGTGGCTGCGCGCCCGGATCGGCCGTCGCGCCGCCGCCCGCGTCCCGGCTCAGGGAATTCAGGCGACCGCTACGGAGGGGCGCCGTACAGAGAGCAGCTCCGCATCAACGGAATGAGGTTGAGAGGCATGACGATGCCAGGACCCGCCACGGACGACGAGGACGCCTCCGGGCAGCCCCGTCCGGCGAGTGAGCGGCCGCTGCAGGACCCCTTCGACGTGATGTTCGTCGGATGGTCGTTCTTCCGGAGCCGGCTCCTGACAGCGGCGATGGACCTGGGGGTGTTCCAGGAGCTGGGCGACGGATCGCTCGGCGCCGGGGAACTGGCCGAGCGCACCGGCCTGCATCCGCGCGGCGCCCGGGACTTCCTCGACGCGCTGGCCTCCATCGGCCTCCTGCTGCGGGAGGACGGCCGCTACCGCAACAGCGCCGGCACGCTCCGTCATCTGCTGCCGGACCGCGAGGGGTTCGTGGGCGGCTTCCTGCGGATGACCACCGAGCTGCTGGGCGGCGATCAGGACTCTCTCACCGGGCTGCTGCGCCATGGCACCGCCCGGAACCAGGGCACCGGAGGCGAGGTTCCGTTCACGAAGATCTTCCACGACCCGTCCCGGCTGGCGCAGTTCCTGTCCGCCATGGACGGCTTCAGCGGGGCCGTGGCCGAGGAGTTGGCGCAGGTATTCGACTGGTCGCGCCATGCGACCTTCAGCGATGTGGGCGGAGGCCGCGGCAACCTGGCGGCGCATCTCGCCGCGGCTCATCCCGGGCTGACCGGCACCGTGCTGGACCGCCCGTCGATGGCGGAGCATTTCGACCGGCTCGTGACCGGGCGGGGGGTGGAGAAGCAACTGCGGTTCGTGGGAGCCGACTTCTTCACCGTCCAGCTGCCGCGTGCGGATGTCGTGATCCTCGGCAGCGTGCTGCACGACTGGCCGATGGAACAGCGTGCCGCACTGCTGCGCAAAGCGTACGACGCCGTCCACGACGGCGGGTCGCTGATCGTGTACGACACGATGCTCGACGACGAACGGCGGCGGGCGGACAGCCTGATGCTCAGCCTCATCATGATGTTGCAGTCCGCGCAGGCCGGTGGCTACGCGCCGGCCGAGTGCGGCGCGTGGATGACGGACGCGGGCTTCACGGTCGAGCGGGTCGTGAGGCTGCCCGCCCTGACGACAGCGGTGATCGGCCGCAAGAACTGACGCAAGCGATGAACACCCGCCACCCCGGTCACGCCCCAGGAGCGGGTGTTCATCGCACTCGGAATCTCCAGCGGCCCCCGCACCGCCGTTCCCGGTTTTTCGGGGCCGGAGGGCGGGTGCAATCCTCACATCCGGGCACAGCGGCTGCGCTATTCTGGCCGACGACTGTAAAGGCCATACACCTCGGGGGAGTGTAGATGTCGGTACCGGTACATGTCAGCATCCTGCTCATCGATTCGCATCCCATCTCGCTGGCAGGGCTGCGCACGATTCTCGACAGCTGCCCCGATCTGCGGGTTGTCGGCGTCGCCAGGGAAGACGACACCGCGGCCGCCAGGTACCGGGAGCTGCGGCCCGATGTCGTCATCGTCAACTCGCACAAAGACATCGCACAGGCCATCGACAGGGTGAATGTGCTGTCCAGGGCCCTTTCGCCGCTCGCGCCACCCAACACACTGATCCTGGTCGACGACGTGGACGCGGCGGTGGACCGTGTGCTGGGGTGCGGCGTGAAGGGTCTGCTGTCGAGCGACAGCAGACCAGAGGAGCTCGCCGCCGCGGTCCGCATCATGGCCGCCGGCCGGTCCCTCCTCATTCCCCGGACCCGAGAGGGTTCGAGCGTCTCTCCACTCAAACAGCTGACGGACCGGGAAAACGAGGTTTTCCGTCTCATTACGCGTGGATACAGCAATGCCGAAATTTCAGCAGAATTGTCGCTGAGTCAAAGTACCGTGAAATCCCACATTCAGAGATTAATGGAAAAACTCGGCCTTCGCAATCGCGTGCATGCCGTTATCTTCGCCTACGAGAACAACATCATCCACGCGAGTCATCTGTAGCGAGTCGGGCCGGCCCGGGAGTCTTCCCCGCCGGTTCGAGCAGCTGAGCGAGGACCCGCCGCACATCGAACACATTCCGGTCCTCGACGACGAGTCCGTTCTCCACCCGCCACAGCTGGATGCCTTCCGAGGAGATCACCCGCCCCGTGGGCGCCACACCGGCGAACTCCCCCACATGCGTACCCCTGGTCGTGTACCAGCTCGCCACCCAGGGCCCCTCGGCCACCTGCAGACCGACATCGACGGTGAGTCCGGCGAATGCGGCACGCCGCGCCCGGACGCTCCGCTTGGGGCCCTCGGGGCCGACCTTCTCCCCTCCCAACAGGAATTCGGGAGCGAAGAGCAGTTCGGCCACATCCAGCTCTCCGCGGCTCCAGCCCTCGTCGAACCAGCGTCGGGCGAGGGCCTTGTTGGCCTCCCGGACGTCCAGATCCCCGTGTGCGTTCCCGCCGGTCACCGGTCTCCCTCCGCGACGAGGGACGCCGGTGCGGCAGCAGCCGCGCGCAGCGCGTCGAGGCTCTCGCGCCCTATGGTGCTCAGTGCCGGAATCGGCGACCGCGCGGCCCATTGCAGGAAATCCGCGATCTGGCCCCGGTCCGGCTGGATAAAGCGCTGGTTCACGTCCTTCCAGCCGAACCCCGGGTGCACCGCCTCGGATTCCTCGATGAGCCCGAGAATGATGTCCGCCGCCCGGTCGCCGTCGATCTGCTTCGCCTCGTACCGCGCGCAGGCCGCGGCCGTTCCGTCGAGCAGGGCCTTGAAGGCGTCGTTGTCGGGCCACCACAGGCCGGTGTGCGGCGCTTTCTCCAGGGCGTCGAAGACGCTCGTGTCGCGGTGGGTGCGGAAGTTGCGCAGGGCATTGTTGATCCGGAGAGTGCCGGGGGTGTTGCCGCTTCCCCAGACCCGGAACACCGCGTCCCACAGACGGAAGTGCGAAAAGGCGATGAACGAGCAGTTGACCAGGGTGTCGTTGTAATCGAGCAGCCCCTGTTCGAGCTCCTCGACGTGACGGAAGCGCTCCTCCGCGAAGTCGTCGTCCGCCAGCGCCGCCAGAAGGCGCGGAGCGAGGGCGTGGATGATCTCGAAGGTGTTGGACATGCCACGTGAATAGAGCGGGTCGAGGAAGCCCGCGGCGTGCGACATCAGGCACCACCGTTGGCCCACGGTCTTGTGGGACGAGTACTGCAACCGCCCCGTGGACACCCACTCCCTGACCTTGCTGGCTCCCTCGAACTGCCGCTCCACCGCGGGGAACAGACTCAGCAGCCGGCCGAACTCCTCCTCCGCACCCACCCCTTCCGGTTTGGGGTAGAGCCGCGGGTCGAGGGTGACACCCACACTGCACAGCGGATTGCGGGAGAGTTCGTGGTTGTCGAAGGGGATGATCCAGAACCAGCCCCGTTCGAAGATGTGGTGCATGGTGCCGTTGTGCCAGGGCACCGGCGGCCGGCTCTCCTCGGGTACCTCCAGCACCTCGTCGAAGGGCCGCACGCCGATCATGTGCGTGAACAGGGACCGGGAGTGGTGCTGGAACCGGGCGGGCTCCTCGCGCAGATCGAGATGGTCGGCCAGCGGGGACCGGAAGCCGCTCGCGTCCACCAGGTAACGGGCCCTGATCTCGTGCCCGTCGGTGCCGGTCACGGTGACACCGTCGTCGTCGAAGTCGATCTTCTCGGCCCGCCACTGCTGACGCGTGTCGCAGCCGTGTCCGATCGCGACGCGCAGCAGGTAGGCGTCGCTGTCCTGCCGGAAGAGGTGGCTCGCGGAGGTCAGGGCGTCGGGGATGACGAACTGGTGCGCCTGCGTCGGGTCGGGTTCCTGCCCCGGGCGGTGCAGCATGAATCCGAAGTGTTGCTTGCGGCCGAAGGTGTTGCTCACCTTCGTGTTGATCGCCGTCACGTCGGTCAGGGCTTCGAACTCCGGCACGTCGTAGCGCTCGGCGAGCACCTGGAGCCAGGAGACGAGCTGGGGGATCATGGACTCCCCCACGGCGAAACGGGGATGGGTACCGGCGTCGGCGATCAGCACTTTGGCTCCGCTGCGGGCCAGTACCGCGCCGAGGGTGGATCCGGCGATTCCCGAACCCAGGATCACCACGTCATGGCTTGGAGTCTGTGTGGACACTCTCGTTCCCTTCGCAGTCGTCCGGTCTCGCACGCCGCATCGCGATCGGCGTCCGCGTGACCACCCTTGCGCACGCCGATGAAGGCGCGAGAAAGCACGTGCAAGCCACCGCGCGGTGGCGCGGTGACCCGCACGATCAGACGGTGCGCTGAGGAGCGTCCTTCGTGGAGGGGGCGGTCGCCTTCCCCCCGGAACCTGCCGGGTCGTCGCCGACGGGGTGGGGCCTCGGGCCGGAGGCCTGTCCGGGGGTCGTGACGAGCAACCGGCCCAAGGAGCGAGGGAACCACCAGTTGGACCGCCCGAGGAGGGTGACCAGAGACGGGGTCAGCAAGCCCCGGACGACGGTGGCGTCGATGATGATGCCCGCCGCCAGCGCGGTGGCGAACACCTTCACATCGGTGATCGGAATGCTGGCCAGTGCCGTGAAGGCCAGGAAGAGGATGAGCGCCGCGGAGGTGACGAGCCGGCCCGTGCGGCTGATGCCGGTCACCACGGAGGGGACCACGGTGTCCCGCTGCCCCTTGGCCGCGAGCTCCAGGTGTGTCTCGCGGATGCGGTGGAGGATGAACACCTCGTAGTCCATGGACAGTCCGAACAGGAACGCGAAGACCGCCATGGGAATCCAGATGGTCACCGCCCCGATCGCCGGGGTCCCGAACAGCGCCTCGCTGCCGTAGCCCTTCTGCCAGATGAGGACGACCACGCCGTAGGCCGCGCACGTGGACAGCGCGTTGAGGATCAGGGCCTTGATGGGCAGGACCACCGAGCGCAGGGTGCGGGCGAGCACGACGAAGGTGAGCAGGGCGACGACGATCAGGATGAGCCCGAGGGATCCGTAGACGGCGTCGATGAAGTCGACGTCCTGAGCCGGACCGCCTCCGGCGAGGGCGCCGGGGGTCTCCTTCGTGACGTCCATGATGTCGGTCACCGTGGACCGGCCGTCGACGCCGGAGGGGTCGCCCTTGGTCCACACGTCAACGACGCGTTGTCCGTCGCGGACCCAGTCCGCGGGAGCGACGGTGCCCGCGACGCCTTCGAGACCGCCGAGCTCGCTGTTCATGGCGTCAGCACCGTCCGCCCGCACCAGCACTTCCAGCGGACGGGCGATGCCCTCGCCGAAGCCGGCGTCGACGATCCGCTGAAACGCGGCGGCGGGCTGACCGCCCTGGGCGAGTGTCACGGTGGCCGGCTGTCCGAGGCGCAGCCCCAGCACGGGCGCGGCCAGGGCCAGCAGCACCGCGCCGCTGATCACGGCGAACAGCGCCGGACGGCGCGTGGTGAGCCGGGCGATCCGGCCCCACAGCCTGCTGTCCGGGCGATGGGCACGACGCGGCCGGTCGAGCTTGTCGCCCCAGGCGTACAGCAGGACGGGCAGCAGGGTCAGGGCGACGGCGACGCTGACGATCGGGATCAGCAGACCCGCGTACCCGACGCTGCGCAGGAACGGGACGGGCAGGACCACGAGGGCAGCGAGGGAGATCGCCACCGTGGCGCCGCTGAGGGCGACGGCGCGGCCCGCGCTGGCGACGGAGCGTACGACCGCCAGTCTGCGCGCCTCGGGCTCGGGTCCGTCGGCTCCGGGCTTCTGACGCTCCTCCCGCCAGCGGGTGACGACGAGCAGCGCGTAGTCGATCGCGATGCCCAGACCGATGAGGGCCACCAGGTACTGGACGATGAAGGAGACGTCGGTGGCCTCGGTGATGCCGCGCACCAGCAGAAACGTGGTGGGGATGGCGACCAGGGCCATCAGCAGCGGCACGATGGCGAGGCCGCTGGCGAAGACGAGGGCCAGGACGACCAGCGCTCCCAGAGCGCCGATCAGCGTCTCGTAGATCGGGCTGCGCTGAGCTCCGCTGTCCCGGCCCGACAGAACCGGCTGACCGGTCAACTCGACCTGGGAGCCCGCGATCCTCGTCTGCTCGACGGTCTTCTTGATGGCCGGGAGGGACTGCTCGTACGGCACGTTGGAGCGGTTCGCCGGCGGGTAGACCAGCGCCACGGTGGTGCGCTTGTCCTGGGAGACCAGCGCGTCGCCTCCGTTACTCGCGTACGAGATGCTGCGACCGCCCTGCGGGGTGACCTTGGTGATCAGATCGCCCCACTGCTCGCGTACCTCGCCGCTGTCGAGGGCCGTGCCCTCGGGCACGGTCACCACGAGCAGCAGGGGGGCGTTCTTGCCCCCGGTCTGCGAAAACCGCTGGGCCAGCGCGTCGTTCGCCGCCTGGGAGGGCTTGTCGGGGAGCCGCGACTCGAAGGTGAGCTTGTCGATCGTGCTGCCCGTCATGGCTCCCCCGGCCAAGGTGAGCACCACCCAGACCAGGACGACGGCCGGCCGATGGGCGAGCACCCATCGCGTCATACGCTCCACGTCAGCTCCTCCTCCTGTAGGCACGCTATTATGTAGGCACGCTACGTATCGACCGCCAAAGTAGCCTCCCGCCGCTGTGACCGCAACACCAAATCGGCTGCCGGAAAGGGAAGTTGACGCGGAGGAGCCCGTTCCGCGCCGGGAACACGGAGAGCCCCTGGCGGGAGTGACACCCGTAGAGGGCTGTCGCCCCACCAGGGGCTCTCGTGGCGGTACCGCCGGGACGCTACGGGAAGACGGCCCCCCGCACGACGGAGACGAAACGCTTCAGGGACAGCCCGAAATAGACACCGGCCAGCAGCGTCAGGGTCGCGGGAATGGAAACCAACGGCCAGTCCAGCGATTCCGGATGGCTCAGGCCCCGGTTGAGGAGGAGCAGGATCAGCGCGCCCAGTACGGACAGGAGCCCGATGAGGGCCGTGAGCGTGCCGGTGGTCACCGTGTGGTCGTGCCGGGCGGACGCCGCCTCGATGCCGCTTCCCCGGCGGAGGCCGGAGAGCGCCCCCGCCAGGGACAGCACACAGCCGAAGCCCACGATCGACAGCCCGATCAGCAGCAGCGGCGGATGGCGGTACGCCCAGGGGCCGGCCGGCCCCCCGAGCAGCGCGGACGCCCAGGTCGCCGCGAGCAACGGCAGCGCGCAGACCGCTCGCAGGGCCAGCCGGTTCGCGCTGAGGCGCAGCGTGGCGTCGTTGTAGGCGCGGGCGATGTCGCTGGGCGGACCCCACTCCTGGACGGCGCGGTGTGCGGCCTCCTCGACGTCGGGGCAGTCCTTCAGATTGCACTCCGCCGCGCACAGGAGGCCGTCCAGTACCTCGTCGACGATGGCCGACCGTCGCGAGTACGACCCGACGAGGTGCTCCGCCACGTGGTCGGTGTAACGCTGCAGGACCGCCGTCTCCATCACGCCCCGCCTCCCAGCACCACCGAGATGACGGAGGAGACCTCCTGCCAGTCCGCCCTCTTCTCGGCCAGCGCCCGGCCTCCGGCCGCGGTGAGGAAGTAGTTCCGCCGGCGGCGGCCGTTGTGACGGGTCCACTCGCTTCCGACCAGCCCCGCGGCTTCCAGCCGGTGCAGCGCCGGATAGACCGTTCCCGTGGGCAGGTTGATGGCGTCGCCGCTACGCCGCTTGAGTTCCTCGATGACGGCGTAACCGTGCTGCGCCCCGGGTTCCAGGGTGGACAGCAGCATGCCTTCCAGGTTCCCTCTCAAGTTCTCCGCCTTCATGCCTAGCCACACTACACATCGGGCCCTGAACCGGACACGGCATGTTTCAGGGCCCCGGAGTCCGGTCGGCCTCGCCGGCGCCGGTCCCCGGCCGGTGCGGCCCGCGGCGCGGACCTGTGACGGGGGCGATGCCCCCCGGCCCCGCGTCCCCTCGTCGAGCACCTCGGTGGGTTCGCCGGGGACGCGGGCCCGTTCAGCCGACAGCACGGCTGCCTCGTCCTTCGCCGGCCACGCCTTCCCCGGCGTCGTGGTCGCCGCCGCTCCTGTCGGGCACCGCGGTCCGTTCCGGCCGGGAGCCCCTGGCATCGATGAGGGACAGCAGCGGCCCGGTCATGGCGGTCGTCACCAAGGCCATGACGACCATGAGGGAGTACAAGGAGCCGTCGAGGAGGCCGAGTTCGAGCCCGACACCGAGGATGACCAGCTCGGTCAGACCACGGGTGTTCATCAACGCGGCCAGGGTGGCCGAGTCCTTCGCCGGAAGGTCGTGCGACCGTGCCCCCAGATAGGTGCCGCCGAGCTTTCCGCCGATGGCGACGAGCAGGATGACACCGAGCTCGGTGAGTCCGTCGAGACCCACTCCCCGCAGGTCCACCTTGAGGCCCGCGACCACGAAGTACACGGGCAGCAGCAGCGAGGTGATCTCACCGGTGCGGTCGCAGATCTCCTCGCGCAGCGCGGCCATCCCCTCGCGGGGCAGCAGCGCGCCGAACAGGAAGGTGCCGAAGATGTAATGCACCCCTATCGCCTCGGTCGCCGCCCCGGACAGGAAGATCCCGACGATCACCACGGCCATTCCCGTCGGTGTGAGGGGCTGCTCGGCGTCGCGGGACACGAACACCCGCCGCAGCAGGGGCCGTACGGCCAGCAGTAGCCCGATGAAGGGAACGAGCAGGGTGACCTGCCAGTAGCCGGCGCCGCCCACCACGGCCTGCACACCGGCCAGTGCCGACCAGGCCACCACGTCGACGACCGCCGCGGTGGCCAGCGCGAGCCCGCCGATCGCCGTACGGGACAACCCCCGGCTGACCAGGATGCGGGAGAGGACGGGGAAGGCGGTCACCGACACGGACAGCGCCACGAACACCACGAAGGCGGCCCGCTGTTCGGTCGGATGGTTACGCAGCAGATAGATGGCCAGCGGGACACCCAAGGCGAACGGCACCAGGGTCGATCCCGCGGCCGACGCGAGGGTGACCCTGACCCTTCGGCGCACGAAGCGGTAATCCAGTTCCAGCCCGACGACGAACATGAACAGCGCGACCCCGATATGCGCCAGTCCGCTGAGCAGAGGCCGTATGTCGGAGGGGAAGAGACGGTCGGAGACCGCGCTGCCGAAGAGCGTGGGGCCCATGAGGACTCCGGCAAGGATCTCGCCCATCACGGGTGGCTGGCCGATGCGCCCGGCCAGCGCGCCCATCCCCCGGGCGAGCAGCAGTATGAGCGCGAAATCCAGCAGGAGACTCAGCACTTGATGACTCGTCATGGCGGGTCGTCCCTCGATCGGCTGGTGTCGGATGGGAAAAGGGATCGCCGAGCGGCGCCCCGCGGCCGAAGGGGCGGTGGCGGTCGGGCCGGTCCGGCGGTGCGTCGGCGCGGTGACGCCGCCGTGGCGCCAACCGGGCTTTCCCTCGGGGCGAGTGACCGTGGCCAGGACCGCGGCGGCGATGACGACGGTCGGAGGCGACTCCGGGAGGCCGCGCCGGCAGAGGTTCCGACCGGCCGCGGGCCCGCGCACTCCCGTCGCGACCGACAGCCCCTTGCCGCACCCCGGGGTGAATACCGAATCGCCTGCCGGCGTCCCAAGCCTGCGGTCCGGGCCGAGGCGCTGTCATCGCCCATATTGCTCACCTGCGCCGTCCGGATCGGAACTGCCTGTTCCGCGCCTGACGACTCGGAACAGGCGGTTCTTCGCACCAGCGATGATTTCACGCCAACCTCTTACGCGTCGCCGCCGATCGGCGTCACACTCACCCAGGGGCGGACTCGCACGGCACGCACCCTGCTTCCGATGACACCGGAAGCCCACGCGCCCGGTCCCTGCGGCCCGCTGCCCGGATAAGTGCCCGGAGCCGTGCTACTCACACGTACCGGGGAGCCTGAACTCTATTGCCTCCCGTTGGACGGATGTGGGAGACTCGAAAGCGTCGGGACAGATTGCAACGGGGGTTGCCAAGTGTTCATGGGTGAAGACAGACGCATACCAGGCCGACGCTGGCACGCCGAGCCGTACGGCCGCTCGGGATGATTCGCCGCGGCTTTCGCGCCATCCCCCAGCTGGATTCCCCGTTCACCGGCCACCGCGCTGCTTCTTGATTTCCGGTTGAACAACCAGCTTTCAGAAAACATGGACGGTTCTTGGCCGGTGCACCGGCAGGAGAGCTGCTGTCGCCATTTCCTGGACAGGCGTACGTCCATGGCCGAAGGAGAACCTCGGCGGTCGGTCGGACCGGTCGGTCACCCTGCCGGGGCACACCTGCCGACCTGCGCTGTAGCCCCGGTCCGCGCCAACTGACCGCGCGGCCTCCACACCCCGTACGCGGTTCTGACCGCCCCCCTCCGAAGCACTTCCCCACTTCGGAGGCGCTTTTCCCATTTCACGAGCGCGGCTCGGCGCTCGCACCGGACGCGTTCCCGTGATGCCGGCACATCTTCAGTCACAGATGCCCGCCGCGCCCTGCCCTCATCCTCGGAGCGGACATCTCCGAGCGAACACACGGCGGCCATCACAACGGGAAGGCACTGTCGAGTAAACGCCACTCGCGAATTTCTTGCCGTCGACCACCAGATCAGGGAGTCCGCAGCAAATGGAGCACCTTGCCCGCCGCGCGATCACGACCATTCGTGAAAACTATCATGAGCCCCTGTCCCTCGATGATCTGGCCCGGTCGGCGATGATGAGCAAGTTCTACTTCCTCAGAGTTTTCCAGCGCACCACGGGCGTGACACCCGGCCGCTTCCTGAGCGCCGTTCGTATACAAGAGGCTAAGCGTCTGCTGGTCCATACGCATTCGAATGTGGCCGACGTGTCCACCCGGGTCGGATACAGCAGTCCCAGCACCTTCTCCCGGCGTTTCACGGCCTCGGTCGGACTCTCGCCCACCCAGTACCGGAAAATAAGCCGGGGTGACTGCACCGCATTTCATCGAATACCCCCCTTACCCGTGACGCCCGTGCCGTTCGGAGCCATATCCGGGATCGCCCACGCGACCGGGACAGCGCTTTCCCCTCTGTACGTCGGCGCCTTCGACAGTCCCATCCTCCAGGGACGGCCCGCGGCCTGGACCAAGCTCGACGGATCCGGGGCCTTCTCCCTGCCGCACGTACCGCCGGGCACCTGGCACCTGCACGCGGCGACGCTCGGCGCCCGGACCTCGGGCGATCAGTGCTGCGGCTCGCCCCTGCTCGTAGGGGTGAGCGGCCCGGTGGAGATCGGTGCCGACACCCACACCCGGCTCGACCTGACGGTCCGGCAGCAGGACTGGAGGCGACCCCCGGTCCTGCTCGCCCTGCCCGGCCTGGACCCGAGACCCTCCCGGCCGGCCGCCGAGGACGTCGCCCGCCCGGCGGGCCTGGCCGGTTCCGAGTCCAGGTACCGAGCCCCTCGCCGCCCTACCGGGGCCGGCGGCAAACTCGTCGGTGTGTGAAGAGGGCCGACCCCGCGGCTGGGCGAACGCGCCTGCGAAGCCGCGCTGTTCAGCCGCGCCAACTGTGCGGGGCCCGGAAGCCGCGACCGCGGTCGAGTGGGTGCCAGCCCGCTTTGCCGGGGCTCGCCTCCGGTGCGGCGGCTCCGGCCAGGGCCGCCGCTCGGGCCAGAAGAACAACGGTGATGGCCGCGACCTCCTCCAGCCTGGCGTGGCCCTTCTCGACACGCAGGATGTCCTCGGCGGCGGATGCGCTCATGGGGGTGTCCCTCCTCGTACGTCGGCCAGGCCTCGCTCGGCCGCGTAGTCCGGGTGCGTCAGCTCGGCCTGGTACTCCTCCACCATCCGTGCCCGCATGGCCTCGGGGGCGTCGGAGCGCGCAGTTCGACCACCCGCCCGCGGACACCGGAACCGGGAAATCGCATCTTCCGGATTCTTCTCCGCCATCCCCGTATTCATCGGCCACCCCCGCCGGCCGTACGCACACGAAGCACTGTGTGAATTCCTCACGCTACACGCCGCGCACGCCGGGAAAAACCCCCGCGTTCCGCACCACTCGAATTTACCAGGACTTAATCACCGCCCCTTATCCTCGAACACGATGAAAGGAAGGGGCGAGCGACCGCCACATTCCTGTCGAGGACTATTTCCGCGGGAGGGTGAAGCGGCTCACCTGCGGGCCGTGGAGGCGCCCCTCGGGCAGTCTGCGGCCATAGGCGAGGAGCAGCAGATCCTGTCCGGTGCCGGTGATCGGCGATCCGGTGCCGTAGGTCCAGTCGAGGTCCTCGGCACGCAGTTGGACGCCGTCGAGCGGAGCGCCGAAGAACTTGAGGGACTTGGGGTCGACGGCGTCCAGCAGGATGCGGAGCCGGTCCTGCGGGACCGCACGGTCGACACCCGTCGGGACCGTGATGTCGAGCCCGTGGACGACGTCGTGGCCGAGCGCCGCGACGATGCCGCCGACCGGCGGCTTCCACGGGTGGTCGGCGTTGTCCCGGAGGAAGGCCGCGAGCCGGTCGGTGGAGAACTCGGCCGCGTCCCTGCGGGCGCAGCGGTCGGTCATGCGGTGCAGACTGCCGCGCGCCGTGAAGAGTTCCTTGGCCGTCCGGGGAATTGAATAGCGAAATCCCAGCGACATGTGGGCCGCCACTTCACGAACCCGCCACCCGGAGCACAACGACGGCTCGTCCCATTTCGGCGCGGGAAATCCATCGAGCAAGTCCGCGAGTTCCCGGCGTTCGGCGGCGATCGCCGCGCGGATCTCGGATTCCGGACGCCCCTGCATTAATTTACCCATGGATTCACCCTATCGTCGCGTTCGCTGAAGATCCACGTCGCATCCGCTGTCGGTGGCGAAAGCGATGTCATGTCGTGTCATCGGGGAGCCCGCGCGAAAACCCGCCAGATCCACAGCTGGCCGAGGACCACCGCGACCAGCACCGGAAGCACGGTCACGGACAGCAGGGCCAGAGAGGCGGAATCGGCGATCGCCCGTGACAGTTCCAGGCTGCCCTTTCCCGAACGGGTGGCCAGCACCGTGGTGCCGTTCGCGACGCCCACCATGAGCGGCAGGGCCGCCAGCGGCGCGGCGCCGAGCAGCAGCGCCGGCCCGGTGCGGCCCGTCGCCTGGACGCGGTCGGAGCCGTACACACCGGCGGCGGCGAGGACCCCGACCAGGCCCACCGCCACCGGAGCGTCGGTGACCGCCGCGCCTGCGGCGGCGGTCAGCAGGAGCAGCACGAGCAGGATCGGTGTGAGGACCCGGGTCAGGCGGCCGAACCGGACCCGCAGCGCGTCGCCCTCCGGCAGGCCGCGGGCGGCGAAGAGCGAACCCTGGCGCAGGCTGCCCGCGACGGCCAGGACCGCGCAGAGCAGGACGAAGGGATGCGTCAGATCGGCCGGGCCGGCCACCGCGTGCCCGTCGCCGTTGGTGGACAGCCCCCGGATCAGCATGGCCGGCACGGCACCCCAGCCGACCGCGAGGACCAGGCTGGCGGCCGGCAGCACGGTGTCCCAGGTCCGCCGCCAGCCGACGCCCGGGTGCGCGGTACGGAACCACAGCGCGGCGTCGCGCAGGAACCACGCGCCGAGCACGGCGAGAAGGGGCAGCCGCAGGGCGTACAGCAACTCTCCCTCCAACAGGGGCAGGGCGCCGAACAGCAGCCCGGCGAAGGCGACCAGCCACACCTCGTTGGCGAGGAAGAGCGGGACGACGGTTCGGCGCATGCGCACACGGCCGGACTCCGTGTCGGCGAACGGCATCAGCATCCCAATGCCGAAGTCGACGCTCTCCAGGGCCAGATAACCGGCGAGAAGCAGCCCGACCAGCGCGTAATAGAAGACATCCACGGTTGATGGCCCATCAGCTCGGCGTACGTACGGTGGGAGGGTGGGTCAATAGGAGTGGTGCACGTCCGCCGGGAGGGACGACTGGTCGTCCTCCTGGAGCGTCCCGCGCTCGGTGGCGTCCGGGAAGAGACCCGTGTCGCCGAGCAGCCCCGCGTCCGGTCCGAGGCGCGCGTAGCGGGAGATCAGCACCCAGTCGACGACGGCGAGGGTGGTGAGCACCACCGTGAAGACGAGGAACGAGGCGAGCATTCCCCCGGGGGAGACGTCGGCGACGGCCTCGCGGACGGTGAGTTCGCCGGTGACCATCCACGGCTGCCTGCCGACCTCCCGGCTGAGCCAGCCGCAGATGATCGCGAGGAAGCCGAGGGGCAGCAGGACGCCGGGCAGCCGCATCCGGAAGCCCCGGCGCGCGAACGACCCGTCCGGGGGGTTGCCGCGGGCCGCCGTGGCCGGGATCCAGGCCAGGGGAACCAGCACGATGCCGATGACGAGCATGAGCACGGACGCCACGCCCACCCAGGAGGGCGGCATCCAGTCGCCGGATCCGTACGATGCCTCCGCGGTGGCGCGGACCCTGTCGAGTTGCGCACCGGTCTCCCCCATCAGCGTGGCGTACTTCTCCGGCTGGTGGCCCTTGAGGTTCGTCAGTTGCACGGCGCCCGCCACGGCGGCGACGAGCGCGCCGCAGCCCGCGAGAACCGAGCCCTGGACCAGTGTGGGGCGGAAGAAGTCGATGTCCCCGTCGCGGCGCAGGTGGTAGGCGCTGACGGCGGCCATGAACAGTCCGGCGAGGAGGACCACGGCGCCCGCGATGTGCAGCATCGCGTACCAGGTCGCCCCGTTGGTGAGGATGGCGCCCCAGTCGGTGGCGAAGGCGGTGCCGTCCCGCATCTCGTAGCCGACCGGCTTCTGCATGAAGCCGTTGACCACCATGATCCAGAAGGTGGACGCGTATGCCGTGAGAGCGACACCCCAGATCAGCGCGGCATGGGCGCGGGCGGACACACGGTTGAATCCGAACGCCCAGAGCCCCAGGAAAGTCGATTCCAGAAAGAAAGCGGCGACGCTCTCCACGGCGATCGGCGCACCGACGATATTCCCCATGACGTGGGAAAGGCCTGACCAGTTCAGACCGAACTGGAACTCCTGGGTGAGTCCGCTGATAATGCCCAGCGCGTAGTTGATGACGTAGAGACCGCCCCAGAAGCGCACCCGGCGCATTCTGGTGGCGCGCAGGGCGGGGTCCTTGGCCGACAGGGCCCGAGTCTGAGTCAGGGCGACGACCGTGACCAGTCCGAGGGTCAGGGCGACGAACAGGAAGTGCAGTGTTGCCGTGACGGCGAACTGGAGTCGAGCTAGGTCAACTGCGTTCACGGGGGCGTACTCCGGTGAGAGGGGACAGGAGGGTGCGCGAGTTGCGGCGACCGGGCCCGTCCTGGCGGTCAGGACCCCGGCAGGCTCCTGGGGCGTGTTCCGAAGGTCCCGCCCGGCCCGCGACGTCCGGCACGCACGCTCGCCGCGTTGCCGGAGTCGTCCACGTACGGGCGGGCCGTCGAGGGTGCCGGTCCTCCGCCCGGCGACCGCGCTCGGCGTCCGGAGGAGGATGCGCCGTGCCGAGACGGAGCGAGCGGAACGAGCGGAACGAGCGGAACGAGTGCGCCGCACCGGACGCCGCGGGCCCCGCCCTGCGGGCGGACGGTGCTACTTCCGGAACACGCCCTGGCCGAGCAGCGCGCGCGCCCGTGCCAGAAGGGCTCGGGCAGCCGGGCTGACGCGCCCGCTGGACCGCCAGGCCAGCGCGAGACCACCCCGCAGATGCGGGCCGGCGATCCGGACGGGATGAAGCTGTTCCGGCTGGGAGAGCACGAACCGCTCCGGCAGGATCGCCATGCCCATGCCCCGTGCGGCGAGTTGGGCCAGTACCCGGGGGTCGCCCGCCTCGAAGGCCACCCGGGGCCGGGTGTCCGCCGCCGCCCAGGCCGCGTCGGACGCGGCGCGCATGGCACTGCCGCTGGGCAGGCACATCAGCGTGTGGCACGCCACCTCCTCGACAGTGATGCTGTCGGTCCGCGCGAGCGGGTGATCGTGTCCCACGGCCCCGATCAGGGACTCGTCGGCGATGACCAGGGTGTCGACGCCGGCCGGCGGCTCGGAGGAGATGCCGATGATCGCGACGTCGATCAGGCCGGTCCGTACACCGTCGACGAGCTTGTCCGTGTTCCCCTCGCTGAGGGAGATCTCCACCGCCGGGTACTTCTGGCTGAAGTCCGCCATGAGTTCGGGAAGCCGCAGGGAGAGGGAAGACGCGACCGAACCCATCGCGACCGGTCCCCGCACGACACCGGAGACGTTCTCCACCGCGCCCCGCACACCGTCGAACGCGGCCAGCACGGCCCGCGCGTACGGCAGCGCCGCGGCGCCCGCCTCCGTCAGTTGGACCGTCCGGCCGCCGCGGTCGAGCAGATCCTGCCCCAACTCCCTTTCGAGCCGTCTGACCTGCGCGCTCACACAGGGCTGGGTCACAAACACCCGCGCGGCGGCCTTTGTGAAGCTGGCCTCTTCGGCAACGGCCACGAGGTACTCCAACTGACGTAATTCCATGTATTCATCGTACCGGTCACCCCCTCTGTGAGTGCTTCACGGCGAGGACAACCAGAGATTGGAATGTGCCCGCATATTCAAATCCGTGTGCACCCGATGTCAGATCCCGGTGATGCGAATGTCAGATCCAGGTCAAGTCCGTTCCGCCGATACGGCGAGCACCTTGAGGGTGCCGGCTTCGTACTGTTCCCGGCACGGGCGACGGCGCACCTTGCCGCTCGTCGTCTTCGGCAAGGTCCCCCGGCGGATCAGCACCACGTCCGACACGTCGATCCGGTGGTGGTGGCGCAGCTCCTCACGCACGGCCGCCGTCACCTCGCCGGCACTCGCGTACCTGCCCACCCGGCTGTCGCCCTCGACCACCACGACGACGGACTCCCGCGCACCGTCGTCCACCGCGAACACGGCGGCGGACGCCGGGCGCAGCAGCGCGTGGCTGCTCTCGACCGTATGCTCCAGGTCCTGTGGGTAGTGGTTGCGCCCCTTGACGATGATCACGTCCTTGAGACGGCCCGTGATGAACAGGTCCCCCCGCACGAAGCCCAGGTCGCCGGTACGCAGGAACGTGACGTCGTCCTCCGCGCCCACCACGCGGGCCCGGAAGGTCCGTTCGCTCTCCTCCTCGCGGCCGATGTAACCGGCCGTCACGCACGGTCCGGTCACCCATATCTCCCCGACCTCGTCGGGCCCCGCCGCCCTGAGCGTGCGCGGGTCGACGATCCGGACCCGGGTGTCCCCCACCGTACGGCCCACGCTCATCACCGTACTGGTGACGACGGACGCCGCGGCGTCCCCGGAGACCGGGACCACCGTGCCCAGGCCCAGGGCCTGTGTGTCCAGCACGAGCGGCTCCGGCGCGGCGTCCAGCGGGCTGCCGCTGACCTTCAGAGTGTGCTCCGCCAGGCCGTAACTCGGGCACATGGCACGGATGCCGAGGCCGCTGGCGGCGAACTTGCCGACGAAGTCCTGCACCGTGCGCGCCCGGACCGGCTCGGCGCCGTTGACGGCCATCCGCCAGCGCGACAGGTCGATCGGGCCGCGCACGCTGTCGCTGCGCACGCACAGGTCGTAGGCGAAGTTCGGGGCGGAGGAATGCGTGCCGCCGAACCGGGACAGTGCTTCCAGCCACCGGCCGGGGCGGCGGATGAACGCCTCGGGCCCCATCAGGTACGCCGGACGGCCCGCCCACAGCGGCAGCACGATGCCCAGCACGAGTCCCATGTCGTGGAAGAACGGCAGCCAGGAGACGACGGCACCGTCGTCGCCCATCGGCCACAGGTCCTCGGTCTCCCACGCGTTGAACCAGAAGTTGGCGTGCGTGACCATGACGCCCTTGGGGACTCCGGTGGAGCCGGAGGTGTACTGGAGCAGCGCGACGTCCGAGAGCCCCGGCGCGGGCAGTTCGGTCCGGCCGGCAGGCGCCGGCAGTTCGTCGGTGGCGACGAATTCCAGACCGGCCAGTTCGGGCAGGCCGTGGAAGTCGGCGAGTACCTGGTCGCGCACCTCGCGGGTGGTGAGTACCAGCGTCGTGGACGCGTCGTCGGCGACGGCCCGCAGCCGCTGGACGGCGTACCGGCGCGTGGGCACCTGGACGGGTGCTCCCTTGACGCCGGCCGCGGTGCAGCCCAGCCAGGCCCTGATGAACTCCAGGCCGTTGGGGTACATCAGTACGGCGCTGCGACGGCCGCCCGCCAGTTCCGCAAGGGCGCCGGCCCGCGCGGTCACGTCGGTGTGCAACTGCCCGTAGGTGATCTGTTCGCCGATCTCCTCGCCGTTGCGCAGATAGACATAGGCGACGGTGTCGGGCATTCCTTCGGCGCGTTGTGCGAGCAGGGCGGGCAACGTCAGCGCGGTGCGCTCCGTCATGGAATCTGCGGTCATGACCGTCCGTTCGTCAAGGGTGGCAGGCGGACATCCCTCGGAGGGCCGCTCAGGCGAGGTCGGTGAGTCCCGCCCGGCGCGCGTTGACCAGCGCCGCCACGTTGCCGGGGGGCTGGCGGTTCTCGTGCATCAGCTGGTGGGCCTCGCCGATCCCGTCCAGGCCGAACACACCGGACAGGCAGGGGTCGAGGTGCCCGGAGGCCGCCAGCCGGATCACCGCCCGGCACTGGGCCGGGTTGAAGCCGTGTGAACCCTGCAGCCGCTTCTGCCGCATCCACAGGAACCGCAGGTCGACATCGGCCGCGTAGCCGGAGGTGCCACCGCAGATGGTGACCATGCCGCCGTTGTCGCACAGGTACATGGAGGTGGGGATGGTGTCCTGGCCGCTGTGCTCCAGGACGATCGCCGGCGCCCGCCGTTCGCCCAGGGCCTCCCAGTAGGCGCGGCCGAAGGCACGCACCTGCGCCATCCAGGCGCCGAACGCGGCCGGGTCGTTCAGGTCGGGCATCCGGCCCCAGTGGGAGAAGTCGCGGCGGTTGACGGTGCCGACGGCGCCCAGGTCCCGGCAGTACGCGGCACGCTCCTCGCTGGAGACCACCGCGACGGGCAGGCCGCCCGCGTTGCGGACCAGTTGAATGGCCATCGAGCCCAGGCCGCCCGCACCACCCCAGATCAGCACCGGGTCGCCGGGCGACACCGCGTTGGGTGCCCAGCCGAACAGCTGCCGGTACGCGGTGGCACCGGTGAGGATGAAGGCCGCCGCGCCCTCCCAGGTGAGGTTCTTGGGCTTCGGGTGGCACTGGTAGTCGTCGACGAGGGCGAACTGCGCGAAGGAGCCGTAGTTGGACTCGTATCCCCAGGCCCGCATCGTGGGGGAGAACGTGGGGTCACCGCCGAGACGGATGTCCGGGGCGGTCTCGTCGAACTGGGCTCCGGAGAGGACGACCTGGTCGCCGGCAGAGACCCCGGTCACGCCCTCGCCGACGGCGAAGACCACGCCCGAACCCTCTGAGCCGCCGATGTGGAAGTCCTCGGGCTCGCCGCGCCTGCGCCGGGCATCGATGACGTCCAGGGGGTAACCGAGCCCGGCCCAGACGTTGTTGTAGTTGATACCGGCCGCCATCACCCAGACGAGTACCTGGCCGCGGCCGGGCTCGGGGGTGTCCACCACCTCGGTGGCGAACGCCTTCTGCGGCTCGCCGAAGCGGTCCTGGCGGATCACGGACGCGTACATTTTCTCAGGAACGGACCCGAGTGGCGGCATCTCGCCCAGTTCGTACAGGCTCTTCCCCATCGTCACTGTTCTCCTGATCATCGTGAACCGGTGTTGGGACGGACAGGTGCGGGTCAGCGGGAGGCGGCTGAGTCAGGCCGCGGGTACCGGGAACGAAGTGCGTTCGTAGGGGTAGCCCGGAAGGGAGGCCCTGCGGGGGGCGCGCAGCGGGTGCAGGGCCGACCACGCGATCTCGACGCCGGCCACCCAGAGAGCGCCGATCGTCGACAGCAGGATCCGCGCGTCGGGCGTCGGGTCCTTCGGATGCGGCAGCGCCTGCAGGATCGGGTGGTTGTGGCGCAGGTCCCCGTGGCGGCGGGCCAGCGAGGTCAGCGTGGTGCCGGGACCGACCTCGACCAGCGCGCACCCCCGCACGGTCTGAAGCGTCCGGAGCACGTCGTGGTAGCGCACGGTGTGGCGCATGTGCCGGCACCAGTACAGGGGTGTGCGGATCTCCTCCGGGTCGGCCCAGGTTCCGGTGGTGTCCGAGACGACCCGGATCACCGGCTCATGGAACGTGACGCCGGCGAGGAACGTCTCGTACTCGTCGAGCACCGAGTCGACCAGTGAGGAGTGGCCGGCCCCCGGGATCTTCAGCAGGCGGGTGTCCAGCCCCTTGGCCGAGTGCTCCTCGACGAACCGGGCCACCGGCTCGCGCGGCCCGGAGATGGTCACCTGGTCGGGCCCGCTGATCACGGCGATGCCCACACCCTCGGGGAGCAGGGGCAGCAGTTCGGCCTCGGACAGGCGGACGGCCGCCATGGCACCGGGGGCCAGGCTCAGCAGCAGTTCGGTGCGCTTGAGAACCATCCGGATCGCGTCGGGGAAGGAGAACACCCCGGCGACGCACGCGGCGGCATAACCGCCGAGGCTGTGGCCGACGACCGCCGAGGGGCGTACCCCGTATCGGATGAAGGCCCGAGCGAGCGCGTACTCCAGTACGAAGACGGCTAGCTGGGCGACCCGGCCGTCCTCGACGGACCGGTTCGCCGCCTCCTGGGCCTCCGCTCCCTCAGGAGCGAACACCGTCTTGAGGTCCACGTCCGCGGTGGCCCGCACGTGGGCGACGCACCTGTCCAGATCGGCCCGGAAACGGGGATCGAGCCGGTACAGGTCGCGTCCCATGCCGACGTGCTGGCCGCCGTGCCCGGGGAAGGTGAACACCACGGGCGGAGCCTGGCCGGCCGCCCCGCCGCCCGACCGGTCCCTGGCCCCGGCCTTGACCCCCGCGAGGGCGGCGACCGCCTCCGCGTCGTCGCGGGCGACGACGAAACCCCGGTGGGCGTACGGCGTACGGCCGGTCTGGAGGGTCCAGGCCACGTCCTGGAGCGTCGGAAGTGCGTTGCCCTCTCCGGCCCGTTCCAGGTGGTGGCCGAGCCTCGCCGCCACCCCGGCCAGCGCAGTCGGTGACTTCGCCGCGAACGGAAGCAGCTGCCAGCCCTCCACGGGGGGCGCGGGTGCCTCGGCGGGCGCCTCCTCGACAACAGCGTGGGCGTACGTACCGAAGGCGCCGGACCCGCTGACCGCGGCGCGGCGCGGGCGGTCGGCGCCGTCCGGCCGACGCCGCCCTTCGTACGCGGCGAGGACGGCCCGGACGAAGGCAGCCGCGGCGGGCGCCGTGTCGGTGACGCCCACCCCCTCAGGGGTGTCCACCAGGACGACCGTGTCCGCGGCGATGCCGCTCACCGCGAGCGCGTCGCGAGCGACGCGGGCGGCGCACGCCTCGGCGGACTCGCCCGGTCCGGTCGTGCCGACGGCGGTGCCGCGGACCACGGCGTAGATCCGGTCGCCGTCCTCCAGCGCCGTCGGCAGCGGCTTCAGTACGACGACCCCGCAGCCACCGGTCGGGGCGGCTTCGCCGTCGGCGGTGCGCACGGTGACCGACCCGGCCAGGGCCAGGTCGCACTCGCCACCGAGCAGCGCCTGGACGGCGGTGTGCACCGCGACCAGGGCAGTCGCTCCGGCGGCCTGCACCGATACGGCAGGGCCGGTCAGCGCCAGCTTGTAGGCGACCCGCGAGGCGAGGAAGTCGGCGCCGGTGGCGGTCCGGATCAGCCGGTCGTCGAAACCCGGCGACCGGTCGGCCTGCCGGTACAGTCGCGCCGCGTGGGTCGTGGTGGCGCCGCCCGCGTAGATGCCGACGACCGCGTCGTCGCGCGTCGGGTCGTGGGCGGCGTCCTCCAGAGCGTGCTGGGCGCACTCCAGCAGGAGGCGCTGCTGCGGGTCGAGCATCGCCGACTCGCGCGGCGAGATGCCGAAGAACCTGTGGTCGAACCCGTAGGGGTCGGCCGGCGGCTCGGCGGTCCCCTCCCTCGCGGGGGTCCGCAGCCGCTCCCGGAACGCGTCGAGGTCGGCGTCCGGCCCGAAGCGCGCGGCCATTCCGATGATCGCGACATGGGCCTCGGCGTCGATGCCGGCCGTGGCAAGGTCAGTCATGCGGTCCGCCCCTCCTGATCTGGATCACGTTCTCTTCCCATGCGCCATGCGGCCTGTTCAGGCCACCGGAAGGGCCGGGCGGACGAATCGGCCGGCCTGGCGGCCCAGCGCGACGTCCTGATGGCCGGCGATCAACTCGTGGGGCTGGCCGAGCCGGACCGCGCCGACCTGCTCCAGCCGGTCGAACTGGGCGTCGTCGAGGGTGACGGCGAGCGAGCCGAGGTAGTCCTCCAGCTGATCGACGGTGCGGGGGCCGATCACGGGCACCATGGTGGTCGCCGAGCGCGCCGCGCGGGCGCGCAGCCAGGCCATCGCGATCTGTCCGGGCGAGGCGCCCGTCTCCTCGGCGACGGCCAGGACACAGTCCACGATCTCGGTACGCTGCTCGGAGTCCTCGACCCGGATGGCCTGCCCCTCCCAGTCGCTGAGGCGGCCGCGGCGGCTCTGGCGGTACTTGCCCGTGAGGAGGCCCCCGCCGAGCGGTGACCACAGGGCGGTGCCCAGGCCGAGGGCCTCGGCCATGGGCAACAGCTCACGGTCGGCGCCGCGCTCGGCGAGGCTGTACTCGAACTGTGTGCCCACCAGCCGGTTGAGGCCGCGCAGTTCGGCGAGGGTGGCGGCGCGGGAGACCCGCCAGGCCGGGAAGTTGGAGAGCCCGGCGTACAGGATCTTGCCGGCCCGCACGAGGTCGTCGAGGGCGCCCAGAATCTCTTCGAGGGGGGTGACCGAGTCGGGCAGGTGAGCCCAGTACACGTCGATGTGGTCGGTGCCGAGCCGCTTGAGGCTGGCCTCGACCGAACGGCGGATATTCTTCCGGCTGTTGCCGGTGCTGGAGATCCGGGCCCGCCCGGCCCCCAAGGTGAACTTGGTGCCGATCACGAAGTGGTCGCGGTCGCTGCCGAGGAACTCGCCGAGCAGACTCTCCGACTCACCGACCTGGTAGTTGTCGGCGGAGTCGATGAAGGTGCCGCCCGCCTCGGCGAAGCGCTCGAAGATCTTGCGGGACTCCTCGCGGTTCGCACCGCCGCCCCACAGCGTGCCGAAGTTGGCTGTGCCGAGCGCGTACTCGGAGACGCGCAGGCCGGTGTTGCGGCCGAAGGTCGTGTAACGCATGCGTATCCCCTAGCTCCGGGTGCTCAGTGCGCCGTTGATGAGCCGCAGCAGTGCGGCTTGCTGCTCCGGGTCGCGAAAGTAGAAGTGGCCGCCGCTCAGGACGTACGCCGCGTAGGAACCCCGCGTGTGAGCGTCCCAGCCGAGCTGGCCGCGATCCTCCTGGTCACCGACGAACGCCGTGATCGGGATGGCCAGGGGCTCCTCGACCACGTACTCGTGGCTTTCGGCGAGTTCGGCGTCCGCGCGGAGGTAACGCAGGGCGAACGCCCTGAGCTCCGGCTCCTCATGGACCACGAGCGGCAGCGCGCCCCAGCGGCGCTCGATCTCCGCCAGCAGTTCGTCGTCCGGCAGCAGATGGGCGCGCTGCCGCGTCACGATGGGCGGCGGTTGCATCGACGACAGCAGCAGCGCGCGGGGCTGACGCAGCCCGGCGCGGCGCAAGGTGCGGGCGGTCTCGAAGGCGATCATCGCGCCCAGGCTGTGACCGAAGAACGCGAAGTCACGCTGCCCGAAGTCGACCTGCTCGACGAGATGGGTGATCAGCTCGCTCATCCGGGTATACGGGGGCTCGTCCTGCCGGGGCGCGCGCCCGGGCAGCTTGACCGCCCAGAGCCGGATCCCGGGCAGGGCACCGGACCAGCGCATGTACTCCCCGGCCGAGCCGCCCGCGTGAGCGAAGCAGTACAGGTCGAGCGTGGTCTCCGTCTTCGGCCTGCGGCTGGAGAGCCAGCGGCTGCGCAGTTCCTCCGCCGTGGCGGCCCGGCCGGTGGGGCCGACGCCGGTCTCTGTGCCGGTGCCGCTCATACGGACTCCTCTTTCCTGTCCTGGCCGGAAGGGTTCAGTTGCCGCTCGACCAGTGCGGCCAGATCGGCCGCCGTCGCCGACTCGAACAGTGAGCGCGTCTTGATCTCGACCGGGTAGGTCTCCCGGATCCGGGCGAGGAGCTTGACGCCGATGAGGGAGTCACCGCCGAGTTCGAAGAAGTTCTCGTCGGGTTCTACGTCGGTCAGTCCGAGGGCCTCGCCGAACAGCCGCAGCACCAGGCCGAGGGGGGTGCCGTCGGCCTGGCGGTCGTCGGACCGCGGTCCGACGACATCGTCGGCGGTGCTGCCGGTCACCGGTTCTTCGACCGGCCGGCCGGCCGGGGCCGGGGCTTCCGCGGCGCCCGCGCCGGTGGCGGTCAGGGCCTCCTCGGCCGGGTGCCGCACCAGATAGGGGAGCCGCTCGAAGGGGTAGGTGGGCAGCGCCACCTTGACCCGGCGTTCGCCGTCGTGGACCCCCGCCCAGGAGACCGCGGTCCCGGACAACCACAGCCGTCCGAGCACTTGGTAGAGGGCGGCCAGCGCGTTCCCGCCCTCGTCGAGGCCGGCCAGCGCGGCCAGCAGGAGGTGCGCGGAGGTGTGGGCGGGCTGGTCCCGGGCGAGCGTGACCAGGCCGGAGCCGGCGCCGACCTGGAGGAGGACGCGCTCGGGGTCGGCCAGCAGGGCGTTCAGTGCCGCGTCCGCACTCGCCGGGTCGCGCAGCTCACCCGCCCACCGGTCAGCGCCGATCGACGCGTCGGTGCCGTACCACGTGCCGTCGGTGAGGACGACGGGGATCCGGTGCGCCCGCGGGCCCACGGAGCGCACCAGCTCGCGCAGTTCCGCGTCACCCGCGCCGGATCGGGCGGGTTCGACGATCAGCCGCAGCGCCTGCGCGAGCGGGAAGACTCCGGCGACGGCGGCTCCGACCAGCGCGCCGACACCGGTGCCGAAGACCGCACCGGGGCGCACCCCCCAGTGCTGCCACAGCGAGGCCAGGGCGTACTCGAAGGCGAAGACATAGGTGTCGCGCACCACCGGGTCGCCGGGCCAGGCCAGGCCGCGGGCCACTTCCCGTACCGCGCCCGCGAGTTCGGGTCCGGCGCCTTCCAGGGTCGCGTCGAAGGCCTGCCGGAAGGCGGGTTCGGTGGTGTACAGCCGCCAGGCCTCCGCGGGACCGATCCGGCCGGGGAAGAGGAACACCACGGGCCGCTCCCGCGGGAGTCCGGCCGACATGACCGGCTCCCGGACCGGACCGTCGCCCACCACGGTGAACGCGCGGTGCGGGTACTCCCGCCGGCCGGTCTGAAGAGTCCAGGCGGCATCGGCGTACGGGGGAGCCGCGTCGCCGGCCAGATGGGCGTCGAACCGGTCCAGCCGGGTGCGCAGTGCGGAGGCGGTGCGCGCCGAGTGCACCAGCAGCTGGGCCCGGAGTTCGGCCGGTGGCGCCGTCCGCTCCGGGGCCTCCTCCAGAACCAGGTGCGCGTTGACGCCGCCCACCGCGAAGGAGCTGACTCCGGCGCGCCGTGGAAGGCCCGCGGTATCCCAGTCGCGGAGTTCGGTGGCGACCCGGAACGGGCTGGACTCGAAGTCGATCTGCGGGTTGGCCTCGGTGAAGTGAAGGCTCGGCGGGATCTGCCGGTGCCCCAGCGCCAGGACCGTCTTGATGAAGCCCGCTGCGCCGGCGGCCGCGTCGGTGTGTCCGATGTTGGTCTTCACCGAGCCTATGGAGCAGAAGCCCCGCTCGTCGGTACCGTCCCGGAAGGCCTGGGTGAGGGCCGCGATCTCGATCGGGTCGCCCAGCGGGGTCGCGGTGCCGTGGGCCTCCACGTAGGTGATGGTGCGGGCGTCGGTGCCGGCGACGAGCTGCGCCTCGCGGACCGCGGCCGCCTGGCCCGCCACGCTGGGCGCGGTGAAGCCGATCCGGGCCGATCCGTCGTTGGTGACGGCGGACCCGCGGACGACCGCGCGTACGGGGTCGCCGTCGGAGAGCGCGTCGGACAGACGCTTGAGGACGACGACACCGACGCCATTGCCCGCGACGGTTCCCGCCCCCTTCGCGTCGAAGGCGCGGCAGGTGCCGTCGGGCGCCAGGGTGCCGTCCGGGCCGGTCCAGGTGATCTTCTTCGGCGGCACGTGCACGGCGACGCCGCCCGCCAGGGCCATGTCGCAGTCGCCGGCGAGCAGGCCACGCCCTGCCATGTGGATGGCCACCAGGGCGGTGGCGCAGGCGGACTGCACCGCGACGGCCGGGCCGCGCAGTCCGAGGCGTTCGGCCGTGCGGGACACCAGGAAGTCGGGTGCGGTGCCGAGGACGATGTCGTCCTCGGTGACTCCGAGCTGTTCGCGCCGCTCCCGCAGCGCCTGCGCGTACCGCGTCTCGGTGGAGCCGCCGTAGACGCCGATGGCGCCGGGGAAGCGGTCAGGATCCTGGCCCGCGTCCTCCAGGGCCTCGGTCGCGCACTCCAGGAAGACCCGGTGCTGCGGGTCGATCAGGAACGCCTCCTTCGCGGAGTAGCCGAAGTGGCCGGCGTCGAACCACTCGGCTCCGTCGAGCCGGCCGCGGGAGGGCACATAGGTGAAATCGCCGCCGTCGGGCGCGCCACCGGGAAAGACCTGAGGGGTGTCGCGGGTGATCGAGTCGCTTCCGGCTGCCAGATTGGCCCAGAACTCGGCGATGTCGGCGGCGCCCGGGAAACGGCCGGCCATCCCGATGACCGCGATGAACCCGTCGGCGTCGTCCCGGGATTCGAAGTCGTTCACCCGATTTCCCCCCGGATCCGCGATGTGTTTCCGTCGAGTTGGGCCCGCCGGTTTCCCAGGCGGTTCACCCGCCCGCCGGGACGGCGGCGCCCGTGGTCCGTTTCAGCGGCCCCGTCGTTCTCAAGATGACGCGCGAGGGAGCGCACGGTGGGGTGGGTGAAGAACTCGATGAGTTCGACGTTCCTACCGATGCTCCGAACAACCCGTTCACGAACCGCCTGAAGCAGGAGAGAATGCCCTCCGAGGTCGAAGAAGTTGTCACCGTCGGCCACCTCGGGGACTTCCAGAACTTCGCACCAGATTTCGGCGATGACAGTCGCGATTTCTTTTCCCGATGGATTTCCGTGGGATACCTGATCCACTCCGCCCCTCCCCTTCGGATCGCCGGTTCAGCGGTTCCACAGAATCATCTGCCGACGCGGGAAAGGTGTCCAATAGATACCTTCTCCACCGGGCAGAACTGTCGTTTATGGCAACTGGCTTGATGGAGGACCAGGCGGTGGTGAACAGGCAGCGGGGCATCTCGCTCCTGAGGGGTGCGGCGGCTGCCGGCCGGAAATCGCTCCGGTTACCCGTGGGGGCGCCGTGGACGTCCGGTCCGTCTCAGACGCGGACGACGGTCTTGCTTCGCATCAGGAACTCGCCCAGGTAGCCGTCGTGCGGCAGCCCCGGGCGGTGCCGGTGCGTGGCATGACTCCCCACGTGCAGGTTGCTGATCGTGGGCTCGTCGATCAGCGCCTGAACGAAGGCGTCGTCCTCGGTGACGACCGTCAGGACCAGGGTGTCGCGCAGCGGCTCGACGCCGTCCTCGCGGCTCCACGGCCCGACCCATACACAGGGAAAGGGGACTTCGGCGGAGAGCTGCGGCGCGTGCGCGGAGTCCACCTGATGGACGGCCGGGCGCAGGACGGCGCTGCCGTCACCGAGCTCGTCGACGAAGCCGGTGCCGCCGAGCCAGGCACGCGTGCCCCGGGCCCGGTCGAGCACGAACTTCTCCAGCGCCCGCGCCGCCTTGGTGTTCTGCACCGGCAACAGGGCCTTGTCGTCGTGTGGTGGCAGGCTGGGCAGGGCGGCCAGCCGCTCGGCGATCGCGCCGGCGAGCGGGGCGGGGTCGCCCTCGACGAGCACGGCGGTGGTGTTGACGCAGCCGCTGCCGGCATGCCGGCCGACCGAGTCGACGATCATGTCGAGGTGGTCGCGCCAGTCGGCGTCGGCGGTCAGCAGGATCTTCGAGCGGCCGGGCCGGAGGGAGAGCACCCCGGGGTCGTCGGCGTACTGGCGGATGACCTCGTCGCCGCCGTAGGCCAGGTCCGCGCCGCGCACGATGGCGTCGGCCGCCTCGTGGCCGCAGGGCAGCAGGACGACCTGGTCGTTGCCGAACCCGGCCTCGCGCAGGGCGAGGACCAGACGGTACGCGGTGAACGGCTCCCGGGTGGAGGGACGGACCGCGACCCGGTAGCCGAGCGCGAGCGCCTCCGGCCAGAACCCGTGGGTGCCGGGGTGGTTGCCGGGGACGTGGACGGCGAGCACCTCGCCGCGCCGGGTCCACACGGCCTGGGAGGTACGCACCAGCGGGTCGCGCCAGTCGGGTACGGCTCCGGCGGGCCGGGCCAGCTGGACGCTGCGGTAGGAGTTCACGACCCGGTCGGCGCAGGTGCGGGTAGCGGCACGGACCACTGCGGCCGGCAGCCCGGAAACGCCGGTGACGGCCGCCTCGTACTCCCGCGCCGTCAGCCCGCCCAGCGTGGCCGTGCGGAACAGCTCCGCGGCACGGGCCAGGGCGCTCGCCCGCTCGCAGGCGGGAAGCGGGGACGCGGCGTGCAGGGCCTTCACCGCCCGCTTCACGAAGAGGGCGGGCACCAGGCTCATGCGGGCGATGGTCCCGCCGGTCACGTCCCTGATCTCCTGCCGGCTGCGGGCGCGGTAGGGGCCACCCGGGCCCAGCGCGTCCAGTTCGGGCAGCTCGGCGCCCGGCTCCTTCTGCGGCTGCTCCCCTGCGCCCATCAGTAGACCCCCTCGATGACGGCCTCGTCGTCGAACCGGGCGACCGGGGCGATGTCCGCGACCGAGTCACCGACGCGGCCCTCGGGCGCGGCCACCCGGATCGCGGTGTCCCGTTCGAGGTTGCTGGGCAGCAGCAGTGCCTTGCTGACGTGGTGCATCACGACTTGGCCGCGCTCCCCGTAGGCCACGGCGTCACCGGTCACCGGGTCCACGACCTGAAAGGTGATGTAAGGCGAGAAGGTGTCGAACACACAGCTCTCGCCCGGCGCGGTGCCGTGTCGCTGACCTGCGATGCCGAGGATCATCGTGCTGCCGTAGTGCCCGTAGAGGGTGGCCTCGGGAAAGATCTCGGTGCGGTAGAGGGCCTCCGTGTCGGGGTCCATCCGGGTGCCGCCCCAGCGGATGGCCCGGACCTTCCGGTTGATGAGCTCGACGAGCTCCTCGCGCTGGGCTATACGCTCCAGCAGCGGCGGGGTCACCGTCATCACACCGATGTCCTGGGTGCGCAGGACGAACGCGGCCTGGTCGATGACGTGCTCGGCGTAGGCGTCCGCCTGGCCGCCCTTGCCCTCCGAGATCAGGCGCCTGACCCAGCGCGGGTCGAGGTCGACCTGGAATCCGTACCGGCCGTGTGTCAGGGCCGAACGGCGGAATATCTCACCGACGATGTGCGGGCCGGAGGGGGTGATTCCCAGCCAGTCGACATCGCGCGGGAAGCCGTGCACGTCGAGGTTGGCGTTGCTCCAGCCGACCAGCTTCTCCAGCCAGTCGGCCGGGCAGATCACCCGCTTGGGCGCGCCGGTGGTGCCGCCGCTCTCGAAGACTCCGACGATGTCGGGGCGTTGGCCGTAGCCGCGCGGCACGAGGTCCGCGGCGGGCACGTCCCGCAGTTCGTTGGCGACGTTCGGGAAGAGGCCCAGGTCGGCGAAGCCCTTGACCTCGGAGAGCGGGTCGAACCCGAGCGTTTCGGCCCTCTTCAGCCAGAAAGGCGAACCGGTCTCCGGACTGAAGTGCCATTCCATCGCAGCCCGGACGAGTTCATCGGGGTCCGGGGCCTCATGGTGGGGCAGGTCCAGAATCGACAGCTCGGTAGGCGCCACTCGTCCTCCAATGTCAACAGCCGGCATGACATGGCCGATGGTGAACCCGGTTCGGGGAACCTGGTTCACCAACGGCCAATAGCGAATTAAACAAAACATGAACCCGCGGTCGCCCGTACCTGAGTAATGGCTACTCAATTTCCCTGCCGACCGCGAACGTTGAATGCATATCACCTGCCGTCCGGCCACGGCTGACTCATACACTGGCGCCATGAAAACCCCTCACACAATGAAGGCGATGATCGCGTGGTGGGACCTCACCGAGTCGCAGCAGAACCCCGCGACACTCCGCGAATTCATCCGGGAAGAGGAGAAGCGATGGGCCGACATTCCCGGCCTGCTCCTGAAGATCTGGATCTCCGACCCGTCGAGCGGTCGCTGGGGTGCGGTTCTGCTGTGGGAGTCCGAGGGAGCGGCGAAATCGGCGGTGCTTCCGCGCAGCCCTGCCGAACTGATCGGTCATCCACTCGACTTCCGGGCGTGGTTCGACGTGGAGGCGATCGTCGGAGGGGCGCGCCCCCTGGAATTCGAATAGGGATATGACGAAGCGGCGCCCCGGGGATCCGGGGCGCCCCGGAATGCGGTACGAACTGTTTCGACGGCGCTTCGGCTAGCCTGCCGGCTCGATATTTCGGTTGAACCGGAACAGATTGGCCGGGTCGATCACGGCCTTGAGTTCGGACAGCCTGCGGTGGTCGGCCGGCTCCCAGAAGTCCTTGGCGGGCGCCGTCGGGGCGCCGTTCGCACAACCGCCGTAGACCAGGCTCTGGAAGCGGCCGCCGACGGACTCGGCGGCGAGTGCTCCGAGCACCTTGTCCCGGACGCTCAGCACCTCGTCCGGCTCCGCCCCCATCAGGGGCATCAGCACGCGCAGGAGGTAGCGGGCGGCGCGGTGGCCCACCGCGTTCGGTACCTCGGCCGGCCTGCCGAGGGCTCCGCCCAGGTGGCGCACGTCGACCACACACGGAAGGCCGACGCCGCCGCCCGCCAACCGCTTCACCTCCTCGGCCTGTTGCGGGCCGAAGGCGCGCAGCAGGACGTTGTCGCCCTGGTAAGCGTGCGGCATCGGCGGGTCGTTGTAGATCGCACCGCATTCGGTGTACGGCATCTCCGCGACCGTGTCGGACAGCCGGGGCCCGAGCGCGCGCAGCGGGGCGACCAACCGTTCGCCCGTCCTGGAGTCCCCGGTGTACGCGATGCGCACGTGCGCCACGGACCGGCCCCGCACCATCGCGGGGAACAGCGGCAGATCCGGGTAGTCGAGAAGCGACACCGAGGACGTCAGCTCCTCGGGGAGCGTCTCCGTCCAGCTCAGGTAGTCGGCGAGCAGGCCCGGGCAGCGGTCGAGGTGGAAGGCCAGTTCTCCGCCGTACAGCCGGCTGACCGGCACCAGATCGATCTCCATGCCGGTGACCACGCCAAAGTTCGCACCGGCCCCGCGCAGGGCCCAGAACAGTTCGGGCTCGCTCTGCGCGGTGACGTGCCGCGACCGGCCGTCGGCGGTGACGACGTCGATCGAGGCGACCCGGTCGGCCGCGTAGCCGAACTCCCTCGCGAGCAGGCCCAGCCCGCCTCCCAGGACGTAGCCGACCGCGCCGACACCCGGTGCGGAGCCGTTCAGCGGGGCCAGACCGTAGCGGGCCGCGGCCTCGACGACGGCGGCGAAGCGGACGCCCGCGCCGATCCGCGCCGTGCGTGCCCGGGCGTCGACGGTGACGCCCGGCAGCCCGGCGGTGTCGATGAGCACGCCCCCGTCGGTGGCGACCGAGAGACCGTGCCCGGTCGCCTGGACCGCGACCGGCAGGCCGCGGGCGGCGGCGTGCTCCACAGCCGCCACCACGTCCTCGTGGCAGGTCGCGCGGACCAGTACGGAGGGCTGGTGACGGTAGGCGGTCTGGAAGCCCGCGCACCGGGCGGCGAATCCGCCGTCGCCCGGCAGCAGCGTCTCGCCACGCACACGGTCGCGCAGGGAGACCACGGCGGCAGCGTCGTTCATCCGCGGCGTTCCTTTCTGTTCGGACGCGGTCCCGGACCGCCTCGGTGGCCTGTTCACGGGATGAGGGCCGCCAGTTCCCCGGAGACGACCTGCCGGCGCAGCGCCGTGCGGTCCACCTTGCCGTTGGGGTTCAGCGGCAGGGTGTCCAGCAGGTGATAGGTCATCGGGATCATGTGCGGGGGCAGTGTCCGGCGCAGTTCGTCGTCCACGTCGTAGACGTCGAGGTCGTCACCCGTGAGGATCCCGGCGAGCACCGTCACGCCCTCCTCGTCTCCGGGTACGGCGACGACAACGGCCTGGCCGATGCCCTTCTGGCGGAGCAGGTGCGCCTCCACCTCGCCCGTCTCGATGCGGTGGCCCAAGACCTTGACCTGGCTGTCCAGCCGGCCCATGTAGCCGTACTCGCCGCCCGCCGTGCGACGGACGAGGTCGCCGGTCCGGTACCAGCGGCGGGTGTGGCCGTCCTCCGAAACGGTGATGTGGAAGGCGCTCCCGGTCTGCTCGGGCGCGTTCAGATACCCCTCGAAGACCTGGGGCCCGGAGAGGCAGAGTTCGCCCTCCCCGTCGGGGACCGGGCTGCCGTCCTCGGCCAGTACGGCGGCGGCCATGTCCGGGTAGGGGGAGCCGATCGACACGATCCCGTTGACGACGGCGGCCGGCGAGGTCCGCGGATCCCAGCGGTGCACCAGGCAGGTGATGGTCGCCTCGGTCGGCCCGTACAGGTTCTCCAGCACGGACCCTGGTGCGGCCTCCAGCCACGCCTGGGCGGTGGCCGCGGGCAGTGCCTCCCCGCAGAACAGGCTCCAGCGCAGCGACGTCAGGCTGCCCGGCTCCAGCACCCCGCGGTGATGCTGGAGCACCGCCACCGAGGGCACCGCGAACCAGACGGTGATGCCGTTGCGGCGCACGAAGTCCAGAGGCGTCATCAGGTCGAAAGCCTCCATCGGGAACAGGCAGCCGCCGCTTCCCCAGGCCATGAACAGGTCGAAGACGGACGGGTCGAAGGTCTGGTCGAAGGTGTTGGTGAACCGGTCGTCCTCCGTGAAGTCGTACCGCTCGGAGTTGGCGGCGAGGAACGCGGACAGGTTCGCGTGCGAGATCGGCACACCCTTGGGGCGGCCGGTGGAGCCCGAGGTGAAGAGCAGATAGGCGTGGTCCTTCGGGTCGCCGGCCACGGGCTCCGTCAGGGGCACGCACTCCTCGACGTCGCGGCGGGTGAGGACCCGTACGCCGGCGGGGAGGTTCGCGGGCGCCGCGTCGCTCTCCGGCAGGACGGCCGCGGGGGCGTCGGCCAGGCCGTCGAGAAGCGGCCCGAGCTGGGCGAGGGAGCCCAGGTCGGCCAGTACGACGTCCACCTCGGCGCGCTCCATGATGTCCTGGTTGCGGGCCACCGGGTACTTCTTGTTCAGCGGCACCGCGGTCGCCCCCGCGTACAGGACCGCGAGGAACCCCGCGTAGGTGACGATGCTGCGGTGGCCGAGGATGCCCACGCGCTTCGGCGGCTTCTCCAGGCTGGTGAGCGCGGAGGCCCAGAGCCGGGCGATGCCGTCCAGTTCCCGGTACGTCCAGGTCTGCCCGCGCAGCGACAGCGCGGGTCTCTCCGGAACTCGCCGGACCGAGGCCCGGAATCCGGAGTGGAGGAAGAGCGGCGCGGCTGCCTGCATGGTGTTCTCACGTTCCGTTTCGATGGGTTCGGCGGGAGGGTCCGCTGCCGGGGTCGCCCCGGCGCCGACCCGGCTCGTCGGCCGGCTGTCCAGTGGCGCGCTACGGCTGGAGACGGCCGACGCGCCAGCCCTCGCCGTCGCGGTCGTACCGCAGTCGTTCGTGCAGCCGGTCGGAGCCGTCGGCCCAGAACTCCACCCCGTTGAAACGGAGTTCGTAGCCGGTGAAGCTCCTCGGGCGGGGCAGCGGCGCGCCGCTCTCCCCCAGCCGCCGGGCCCGCCTCCGCAGCGCCTCCACAGCGTCCGGTCCGGCCACCGGCTCGCTCTGCCGGGAGACGCTCGACATGGCGTGGGTGAACTCGGGACGCTCCCGCCACAGCGTGTCGGCGTCCTCGGCGGGCAGTCGCACGACCGGGCCCTCAACGATGATCTGCTGGCTGGTCTCGCGCCAGTACAGGACGCCTGACGCCCAGGGGTTGGCCGCCAGTTCGCGGCCCTTGCGGCTGCCGTCGTGGGTGATGAAGACGAGCCCGGTGCCGGTCACCTTGTTGACCACGACGATCCGGGTCGAGGGCCGGCCGGCGCCGTCGGCGGTGGCCAGGGCCAGCGCCCGGGGCTCGCGGACCCCGTTGCGCACGGCGTCGGCGAGCCACGCGCGCAGGAGACCCACCGGCTCGGCGGGCGGCTCGCGGTACTCGGCGAAGGCGACCTCGACGGTCCCGGTCATGCTTTCCGAGCTGGTGCTGCTCATGCGTCTCTCCGAGGTGGCGGCTCTGCGGGGGTGCGGGTGGCGCGGGTGCGGGTGGCGGGGGTACGGGTGGCGGGCGGGTACGGGTGGCGGGCGGGTACGGGTGGCGGGCGGGTACGTCACAGCCGCAGCGTTCCTTCGATCGCGATGACACCGTCGCCGCCGACCTCGACGCCGGTGACCAGCTCTCCCGCGCACTCGACGAGCGCGTGCATGGGTGAGGGCCGGCCCATCTCGACCCCCTGCGTGATCACGATGCGCTGCCCGTACCCGATCAGGCCGTGCCGGGCCAGATGGATCGCTATCGGACCGGCGGCGGAGCCGGTGGCCGCGTCCTCGACGACGCCGTAGGCGGGCGAGAACATGCGGCTGCGCCAGCTCGTGCCGGAGCCGGCGAAGCAGTTGGCGGCCAGGTCCTCGAACGCGCTCAGCGCACGGTGGTCCGGGGTGAGCGCGGACAGTTCCGCCACGCTGCCGAGGCCGACCAGGACGTGGCGAGGCCCGTTGCGGTAAATGTCCACCGGCAGGGCGGGGTCGCTTACCCCGAGCGCGGCCAGCAGTTCCTCGCGCCGGTCGAAGGGCTTCCAGGTCGGCACGGGCTGGCGCATCCAGGCGGCGGTGACCACCCCGTCGGTGCGGACCAGTTCGACGGGGATGAGCCCCATCCCCGTCTCCAGCTTGAGCTGGTCCGCCGGGCCCCGGTTGCCCAGGGCGATGGCGGTACCGAGCAGCGGGTGCCCGGCGAAGGGCAGTTCGTTGACCGGGGTGAAGATCCGGACCCGCGCGTCGCCTCCTTCCTCGGGCCTCAGTACGAACGTCGTCTCGGAGAGGTTCATCTCCCGGGCGACGCGCTGCATCTGGGCACCGGTCAGGTCGTCCGCGTCGACATACACGGCCACCGGGTTGCCCTTGAGCGGCTCCGTCGCGAAGGCGTCGACCACCACATAGGAGTGCATGGAGTTCTCCCGCTGATCTGTCGTCATGAGGTGATCACGTCCTGAAGTGCGCCGGCCAGGATGCGCGGGCCGTTCCGGGTGAGCAGGGACTCGGCGTGGAACTGCATGCTCATGAAGTGCGGGCCGCGCAGCCCGTACACCTCCCCCGTCAGCGGATCCCGGCTGATCTCCACCACGCCGACGCCCTCGACATCGCGTTTGTCGTTGTCGCTTCCGGCGGAGAAGGCGTTGTAGAAGCCCACCCTTTCGCGGGCGCCGAAGTAGTTGATCTCCCGCTGGAGGCCCTGGTTGGGGGCGGGCAGCCGGGACACCTCGAAGCCGAGGGCCAGGCTGAGCACCTGGTGGCTGAGGCAGACCGCGACGAACGGGCGGCGCTCGGCCAGCAGGGTACGTACGGCCGCGTGGAGTTGGCCGATCCGAGGGTGGGTCGTGTCGAACGGGTCGCCCGGCCCCGGCCCCATCACGACGAGGTCGTGCTCGTCGAAGGCGTACTCCTCGTCGAAACGGCGCACCGTGACCATCAGGCCCATGGAGCGCAGCTGGCCGGCGATCATGGACGTGAAGGTGTCCTCGGCATCGACGACGAGGACACGGCCCCCGGCGAGCACGGAGTGTGTCCGCGGCCGGTCCGCGGCCTCGCTCAGCCAGAAGCCGGCGATGGACTCGTTGCGCCGCCGCAGCGCGGCCCGGACCTCGGGGTGGTCGGCAAAGCTCCCGACACTGCCGGATTCCAGCGCGCTCACCAGCGCGGACGTCTTGGCCCGGGTCTCGGCGGCTTCGAGGGCAGGGTCGGAATGGCGCACCAGTGTGGCGCCGACGCCGATCTCCACCCGGCCGGACGCGTCGATGTCCGCGGTGCGGATGAGGATCGCGGAATCCATGGTCCGCGCGCCGTGCTCGTCGCGCCCCACGAGGGCCGCGACACCGCTGTAGTAGCCGCGCCCCTTGTCCTCGTATGCCTTGATGACCCGGCAGGCGCTCTCCAGCGGGGAGCCGGTGACGGTGGGCGCGAACATGGTCTCGCGCAGGATGTCCCGTACGTCGTGCCCGGTGCGCCCCTCGATGAAGTACTCGGTGTGCGCGAGGCGGGCCATCTCCTTGAGGTACGGGCCCTTGACCTGCCCGCCCGACTCACAGATCCGGGCCATCATCTTGAGTTCCTCGTCGACGACCATGTACAGCTCGTCGGCCTCCTTGCGGTCGGCGAGGAAGTCCATGACGTCCGGCAGGGTGGGGCCGCTCGGCGGGTAGCGGTAGGTGCCGCTGACCGGGTTCATCACGGCCGTGCCGCCGTCGAGGCTGATGTGCCGCTCGGGGGAGGCGCCGACGAGGGTGCGGTCCCCCGCGTGGATCAGGAACGTCCAGTAGGCGCCGACCTCACGCCGCACGAGCCGGGAGAAGAACGACAGGGCGCTGTCCGGCCGGTAGTCGGTGATGGTGGCGACGAAGGACCGCTTGATGACGAAGTTCGCCCCCTCGCCCGTGCCGATCACGTCGTCGACGATCTCTCGGACGATTCCCCGGTAGGTCTCGTCGTCCACGTCGAAGTCCGCGTCGGCCAGTTCGGACGGCACCTGCGGGATACGGCTCAGCGCGTAGGCCAGCGGTACACGCGCCTGGTCGGTCACGCTCAGCGCGAGCAGGGGCGCGCCGTCGTCGAACGCCACGAAACCGCGTTCGGCGATCTGCCGGTACGGGACGACCGCGAGGACCTCGTGGTGGGCGCCCGCGGGCTCGGCCGACGCGTCGGGCAGGGGGATGCCGGCGAGCGTCGCGGGCGTCGATACGTCGCCGACCAGCACGTCGAGGACACAGTCCCCGACCGCCTCCGGCCGGTACAGCAGGGCGAAGTCCCCGGCGTGGCCTGCCAGTATCCGGTCGAGCGGATCGCCGGTCGCCCCGGTCATACGAGGACCTCCTTGGCAGTGACCACCATCGCGCAGCGTTCCGCGGCGTAGTCGAGGGCCATCCGGTGGTAGCGCTCGTTGAAGTCGGCGACGGCGTCGGCGACCAGGAACACCTGGATGTCGTGGGTGAACGCCTCGACGGCCGTCATGAGGACGCCGACATGCGCGTAGACCCCACAGATGATCAGCTGGTCACGGCCGGCCTCGCGCATGAGCTCCAGCAGCGGGGAGTTGTGGAAGGCGCTGTAGCGCCACTTGGTGAGCTGCCAGTCGTCGTCGCGGGGCGCGAGCGCGTCGGCCACCCCGCGGTCCGCGAGGTCCCCACGCATGCCGGGGCCCCAGAAATCCGCCAGCAGACCACGTTCCTGTCCGGTCATGCTGCCGGGCTGGGCAGAGTAAGCCACCGGAACGCCGAGGGCGGCGCACCGGTCGCGCAGCGACGCCGCGTTGGTCACCAGCGGTTCACGGACGCTGTCCGGGAAGGGTGCCAGGAAAAAGCGCTGCATGTCGTGCACGAGCAGCACGGCACGGTCCGGATCAGGGGTCCATCGGGCGGTGTTGACGGGCAGGTCGTCCGCGGCCGGAAACACATAGGGCTCGATGGGTGGGATGCCGACCATTTCTTCCTTCCAGTGCCTGACTCGGAGAGGTAGGGGCTGCGGGTCTGGTTCAGACGCTCCAGGCGGACACGACGGAGAGGGCTTGCCGCGGATTGAGCCGCGGATCGCAGAACGTCGTGTACTTGTCGCCGACATGGCCGAGGTCCGCGTCGCAGGAGACGCACTCGGTGACGTCGTCGGGGGTGGTCTCCAGGTGCAGTCCGCCGCACACGCCGCCGGCGGCGTTGACGGCCTCCTGGAAGCGCCGTACCTCGTGCGTGACCGTCCCGACGTGGCGGGTCTTGCTGCCGTCGGGCGCCGTGAAGGTGTTGCCGTGCATGGGATCGGTCAGCCAGATGACCGGGTGTCCCGCGTCACGCACCGCCCCGATCAGCCGCGGAAGCCGCTCCGAGATCCGGTCGGCGCCCATCCGGGCGATGAGCGTCAGCCGACCGGGCACGCGATCGGGGTCGAGTCGCTCGCACAGCGCCACCAACTCACCGGGATCCATCGAGGGACCTACCTTGCAGCCCACCGGGTTGCACACCCCGGCGAGCAACGCCACGTGGGCGCCGTCCAGTTGGCGGGTGCGTTCACCGATCCAGGGCCAGTGCGTGGAACCGAGGAACAGTCTGCCGTTCTCGTCCGTGCGCAGCATGGGGATCTCGTAGTCGAGCAGCAGCGCCTCGTGGCTGCTCCAGACCGGAGGGCCGAGGGGTGCGCCGAGCGGGGCGTCCCCCTGCCAGCCCAGGTGCTTCATGATCTCGCTCGCCGCCATGTAGCAGGTGAGCATGCGCAGGGGATCCGGGCGCCTCGCCTCGGGGTCGGGCTCCGGGCCGTTGACCATGTGGCCGCGGAACGTGGGCAGTTGGACGTCGCCGACCAGCTCGGTCCCGCTGGAGCGGGGCTTGGTGAACTGGCCCGCGATGCGGCCGGCCCGGATGACGGGTCTGTGGGCGTTCATGCGCAGCGTGCCGGCGAGCAGGTCCAGGAGCGCGGCCTTGCGGGAGACGTCCGCGGGAGTGCACTCGCCGGGGTCCTCGGCGCAGTCGCCGGCCTGGACCACCATGGCCTCACCGGCCACGACCCGGGCGAGCGCGTCACGCAGCACGCCCACGTCCTGGGCCCGCACCAGCGCGGGTCCGGCTGCCAGCGTTTCGCCCACCCGCTCGGCCTGCCACGGGTCGGGCCAAGCGGGCTGCTGCTGTGCCTTGCGGACGCGGATATCGCGCAAGACTTCGTCCACGAGGTCCTCCTATGCGGCGGGGAGAGCGGCCGGTCAGGTGGGTATGCCGGCGCGCTTGATCTCGGGGACGGGGATGCCCAGGGCACGCAGCTGCTCGAACGGGTTCATGAACTCCCGCTGCAAGGTGATGAGGCCGTTCTCCAGTTCGAACGAGTGCAGGAAGTGGTTCTCGTAGTAGCCCTCGGGGTAGTCCGCGAAGAGGATCTTGCCCCGGCCGTCGCACTCGACCCAGAAGCGGTTGGGATCCTGGGTTTCGAAGATCTGGACGTTGTACCACTCCCAGTCAGGGAAGGTCTTCAGCGACCACACCGCGTGCTCACCGAGCCGGTCGCGGCCGTTGATGCTGATCGGGGCGCCGGTGTCGGTGGTCCACAGCCCGCCGACACCGTCTTCCGTGAACAGCAGATGCCGCTCCAGGCGGGCCTCGCCCAGGGCCGCCATGTACGTCTCCACGGTGGCCCGGTTCCTGCTGCGCGATTCGGCTTCGTCTGTGAAATCGCTGCTCCGAGTTGATTCAGGCATGGCTGAACTCCAAACGGTGTGAGGCGGCGGCTGTGTCGGTTCCTGCATGCGAAAAAGGGAAGGGCGCCTCGGGGCGACCCGCCGGTGTGGGGCGACACCGCGGGGCACGCCGGCCTGCCTCCACAGAGCTTGCCGGTCGAGGGACGCCCGTACAAGAAACAACCGTTCAACTTGAGGTCAGACTCGTCGCAGGTTCCGCAGGCGCTGTCAGATTCGTCAGAAAACTGTCAACTCCTGGGTAATTCCCGGCCAATGGCCCCGTCGGTCCGGCACCGTGATCGAGTGCTTTCGAGAACCGGCGCCGCGCCCGACACGAAAACGCCCGGCCGGGAAATCCCAGCCGGGCGTTCGGACCGAACGAGTGTTGCGACGGCCCCGGGAAACCACCTTGACCGGAGCAAGCGGGAGAGAAGGGCCGAAGACGTTCAGGCACAACCGAGCTGGAAGCCCACGCCACGCACCGTATGGATCCAGTCGCTGTTGCCGAGCTTGCCCCTCAGGCTGCTGACATGGGTGTCGATGGTGCGTCGGGACCAGACGTCGCCCCACACGGCCTGCATGATCCTCTTGCGTGAGACAACCGCGTCGGGCTGGGCCGCCAGCAGGTAGAGAAGATCGAATTCCTTGCGGGTGACCTCGACCCGGCGACCGTTGAGGCTCACCTGGCGGGCCGCCGCGTCGATGTACAACGGGCCGTGGGTGATCACCGCCGGGGCCACGGCCGATGTCTGGACGCGCCGCATGACGGCCTCGATCCGGGCCATCAACTCCCGGAAGCCGTAGGGCTTGACGAGATAGTCGTCAGCGCCGGCCTGCAGGCCGAGGACCCGGTCGAGTTCCGTACCGCGCGCGGTGACGACGATGATCGCCGTGTTCCCTTCGGCGCGGATCCGCCGGCACACCTCCAGTCCGTCCAGGTCAGTCAGTTCGAGGTCGAGCAGGACCAGATCGGCGCCTTCGTACACGTCGAGTGCCGGAATTCCGGCGTCCACCCGTTCCACATCGTGCCCGTGCCGCTGCAAGCCCTTCACGAGGAACTCGGCGTCCTCGTTGTCACTCTCCACCACGAGCACCCGCCAGACAGCCGGCGCTCGACGCCCCTGCTGTGTGCGTGGGGCCGGAAGTTCCTTCTCGGTCCAGCCTGCCCTCCCCGTACCGGAATTCACCGGCAGATGACGATCCATCGGGTCAGATCGGACGACCACAGTTTCCCCCTTCGAGAGTCCGCGCAGCGGGGTCGCCCACCAAATGAACTGGTGCGCACAGAAGTTCCGTGCAGGCCTGCCCTCGGCCCGCGCACATCACACGAGCCAGGCCGGTCCCACGCAATGCGCATATCTTCCCCCGCGCCACAAACGGGAGCATAACAAACCTTCACCGTCACCCATCAAAAGGATAAGGAAAATTTGGATTTCTAACACACTGGCACCATCCGGCACGCCGACACCTGACGGCATCCTCCAATATTGAACCCCGGCGATTAAGCGAGCATAAAATCGCCTCCTCCCGCGGTCCGGAACTTCCCCGCCGGGCCGTCCACTCGCGTAGCGGCGGGTGCCGCGCCCCCGATCTGAGTAGTGGCCACTCAGGCGCCGCGGCACGTCACCGTGGTCATCTGGGGTCGGCAGAGCCCACACAGCCCACGCCGCGATGCGCGTGATGAGCTTCGGAAGGGACCCACGATGAGGTTTGAGGACGCCTACCTGTCCGGTCTGGGCACCTTTGTGCCCGGTCTGGTGACGACGGAACAGGCGGTGGAGTCCGGCTGGTACGGCGCGGACCTCCGCGAGGCATCAGGACTTGAGTCGGTCGCCATCTCCGATTCGCTTTCGGCCCCGGAGATGGCCGTATTGGCGGCCAGAGAGGCAATTCAGCGTTCCGGGCACGCACCCGAGGATTTCGGCGCACTGATCCACAGCTCCGCATATCACCAGGGCCCCGACGGCTGGTCCCCGGCGCACTATGTCCTCTCGAATACCCTGAAAACACCGATCACCGCGCTGGAAATCAAGCAGGGATGCCAGGGAATGCTCACCTCCCTCGCCATTTCCGCGCACCGGCTCGCCTGCGAACCGCGCAAGTCGGCGGTCCTTCTCACCGCGGCGGACAATTACTCCGCCCCGCTGGTCGACCGCTGGACGACCTCGCGCCTTTCCATCCTCGGAGACGGCGCCGCGGCGGTGGTCGTCTCGCGCGGCGGCGGTTTCGCCAAGCTGCTGTCCATCGCCTCGTACTCCGCCCCCGAGATGGAGGCCCTGCACCGCGGCAGCGAGCCCATCTTCCCGCCCGGGGTGACCGTCGGCCGGGAGCTGGACTACGAAGCCCGTGTCAAGTTCTGGATGGAGGAGTGGGCCAAGGGCAACACTCCCCCGATCCAGCACCCTGGCGAGGTGCTGCGCAGGGCCCTCGACGAGGCGCTGGAGGACGCGGGCATCTCCGCCGACGACATCAAGCGGGTCTGCCACCCGAGCGCCACCCTCGACGCGCTGCGCGATCAGTTCCTCGACCCGATCGACATCCCCCTCGACAGCGGGATCTGGGAGCACACCAGCAAGGTCGGCCACATCAGCGCCGCCGATGTCTTCATCGGCCTGGAGCACCTGTGGAGCACCCGGCAGGTCGGCCCCGGGGACAAGGTGATGCTCTTCACCGGCAGTCCGGGGTTCGAGGCCGGTGTCGCGATCGTGGAAATCGTCGCCGAACCCGCCGAGTGACCAACCCGCCGCCGCTGAAAGGACGCACGAGATGACCCCGACCGAACGTACCGACAGCACCGACAGCACCGACAGCACTCGCGGGACGAAACCCGTGCCCGCTCCACCTGTCACGGGAGAGGAACTGCGCTCGGCACTGGCCGAGCTGATCGGCGTCAGCCCGTCCGAGATCGAGGACGACGCCAATCTCATCCGTCTGGGCCTCGGGTCTCTGGAGATGATGCGGCTGGTCACCAAGTGGCGCCGGGCCGGCGTGGGCGTGGACTTCGGAGAGCTGACCGGTACTCCGACGTTCGCCGCCTGGAACGAGCGGATCATCCGGGAACTGGCGGAGAACACCGGCTGACCGCCGGTCACCAGCGGTCCGCGGCCGAAGGTCCGCACCGAGCGCGCGACCCCACCCCGCCCAGGTCAAGCGATACGCCCCACCTGGGCGGGCCCCATGCCCAGTCGGGGAGCGAGCTCCGACCTCGTGGTGACACCGAGCTTCCCGTAGGCGCGATAGAGGTGGTTCTCCACGGTACGCACGGAGAGTACGAGCCGGTCGGCGATCTCCTTGTTGGACAGCTGTGAGACGGCGAGGGTCACGATCTCCCGTTCCCGGACGGTGAGTCCGGTACGGGTACCGCGGTCCCGACCGTCGGCCGGCACAGCCCACGGGGGCGGCTCGGCTCCACAGCGGTGGACGAGCTCGGCACTCGCGGCCTGCGCGGCCCGCGCCCTCCGCCGGTCGCCGGATGACTGGTGCGCCCACGCGGCCTGCGCGGAGGCCTCCGCCGCGAGCGGCAGCAGCCCCAGGGCGTCGAACCGCAGGGAGACCTCGCCCAGGGCGTCACCGTCGTGCGCCGAGAGCGCCAGGGCGTGCCGCAGCCGGACCGCGCCGGTCGCGGGCGGACCCCCACCGGCGGTCTCCCAAACGGCCACCGCCCCGCGCGCCGCGCCCGCCCGGGCCGCCAGATGAGTCGCGGCGAGCGCCTGGCTGTGCCGACCGGCGGACAGGGCCCGCCCGGCGACCCGCAACGCTCGGCGCGACGCGGCCTCACGGCCGCCGAGCCACGCCTCCACCAGCGCGGCCTCCAACTCCACCGCGTCCGCCATCAGCGGGTACCCGCACTCGTCCCGCTGCGCTTCCCTGGCCTCTTCCAACAGGTGGACGGCTTCCAGCCCGTCCCCCGACTCCGCCACCGCACCGGCCAGTTGGGCGATGCGCCAGGAGCGCGTGCTGAGCCAGTCGGTGGGCCCGCCGTACGCGGCCGACTGCCGCAGGAGACCGACCGCCTCGGCCGTACGGCCCGTGTCCCGCAGGATGCGCGCCTCCAGGAGATCGGCGTACGCGCGGGCACGGGCGCCGTCGTCCGCGGCCTCCTCACGCAGTTCGGCCAGCACCTCCCTGGCCTCGGCCGGGCCCCTGCTGTGCACGGTGATCCACCCGGTGACACACAGGTGGTCCAGGCGCGTCGCCGCGGCTCGGCCGGCCAGGGTCGGCCGAGCCGCGGACAGCACGGCCAGGGCTCCCTCGTCGTCGCCCGACTCGTGGCGGAGCAGGGCGAGCAGCGGCTCCGCGCCCGCCGCCGTCTCGGCCAACCGCCGCGCGTGACCGATCCGGTCCTTGAACAACCGCACCAGGGCCCGCGCTCCCAGGTCCGTCTCGGCAACCGCTTCCGCCTCCGCGAGCCGCCCCAGGCCGAGGCTCATGTTGAGAGCGCGTGGGCGGAGTACGGCGGTGGAACCCGTGACCTGCGCGAAGTGGGCCTCCGCCTCCACGTGGCGGCGCTGTCCGGCCAGGGCCTCGCCGAGCAGCACGGCTCCGGCGGTACCGGCCCCGGCGGCGTCAGCTCCGGCGGCAGCGACCCCATCGGCATCGACCCCATCGGCATCGGCTCCGGCGGCGAGCGCCGCGCGGCTCAACCGCTCGGCGAGCGGGTAGTTCTCGCCGCGCAGCGCGCTCACAGCCGCCTCCCGCAACAGGGCGGGCTCCGGCAGGCACCGCGCCGTACCGAGGCCGGGCCCGTCGACGCGTGCCGCGTCGCCCGGGCGTTGGGCTCCCGCCCCCTCGATCGCGTCGAGAACGCGCTGCCGCACCCGACGCGCCGTCAGCTCCGGGAGGGTCGCCGCGACCACCGCCTCGCACAGGGGGTGTGAGAGTCTCAGGTCGATCCGGAACCCCGTGCGTTGGGCGACCAGGACGCCACGGCGGTTCAGTGACTCCGCCGCCTCGCCCAGTTCGTCGACGATCGGCAGCCCGGTCCGTAGCGGCCCTGCGAGCGCCAGCATGTTCACCAGCTCGCGCTCGCCCGGATCAAGGTCCCCGAGCAGCAGCTCCACCAGATCGACCAACCTGCTGCCGGGCACCCGCGGCAAACCGGGCCACTGCCACCTTCCCCGCCCTTGCCGCAGGGTGCCCTCGGCAAGGGCCTGGTCCACCAGTTCCCGCAGGATCAGCGCGTTGCCGCGGGAAAGTTTCCAGAACCGCTCAGCGGTGTCGACGGCCACCGGCCCGCCGAGCCGCGCGGTGAGCATGCGCACGCTCCCCGACCTGTCGAGTGCGCCGACGCCGAGCCGTCGTACCCGCTTGCCGATGAGCAGCCGCCGCACCCCGCCAGGCAGGGGGGCGCCGGGAGGGGCGGTGGCCAGCAGCAGCGCCTGGCCGCTGTCCACCAGCCGGCACACCAGGCCCAAGGCCTCCGGGTCGGCCAGCTGCACGTCGTCGATCGCCACGGTGACCCGCCGGCGCGGCGCCCGCGACTGGGGCGGCACCACTCCACGCAGTTGGTTCCCCGGCCCGTCACCACGGACCACCCGCGCCCCGGCACGCCGCGCCTGCTCCAGCGCGGCGTTCAGCAGCGTGCTCTTCCCCGCGCCCTGTTCACCGACCAGGAGAGCGCCGACCCCCGCGGCCGCCCATTGCTTGATCTCCGCGAGTTCCGCCTCCCTCGCGGCAACGGGCCACACACCTTCGACCACTGTCTCTCCCCCATGCGGACTGCGAGCGCCTCGACGTAACACCGACCGGATTTCTCCAGGGCCCGGATCAGGCCTGCGGAGCCTTCCCGCGCATGTAGACGATCGGGACCGGAGCGGTAATCACACCGCTCTCATCCCGAAGAGTGTCCAGCCGTCGAGAAACCTCCGAAACAACCTCGCGTCGCTCATTCTCCTCGATACGCTCCCACATTCCACGCATTCCAGTGGTGTAGGTGAATTCGACCCACTGCTCGCCCGACTCGACGATGACCGGCAGTTCTTCCTCCACCACTTCGACGTCGACGAATCCGGCGTCATTGAGGGTCCTCTCGATGGACTCCGCGGTGGCCAGCCAGTTCGAGCCGGCCTCGGCGAATTGGGAGTCGTAGGCGCCGCTCTGCCTCAGCGACTGCAGCATGTACGGCATCAGCAGCTCGTTGACGACCTCCGGGAAGAGCGCCCACTTGCCGGAGGCGGTCGAGAAGAACGAGGGCGCCGCCGTCGCGAACCGGCCGCCCGCGCTCAGCAGTTCGAGGTAGGGGCGCACGTCATCGGCGCTCTTGACCCAGATGAACAGGCTGCAGCTGCCAATCACCGCGTCGAACCGGCCCGCCTCGAACTCTGGTTTCTGGCCGTTCATGACCTGAACCGAGACCTGCCTCAGGCCACGTTCCCGAGCATCCCCCCGCGCGTACCCGACCATCTCCTCCGAGATGTCGATGCCGATGACCTCGCCCGTCTCGCCGACGGCCTCAGCGGCGGGGAAGAGCGCGGCTCCACGACCGGCACCGACGTCGAGAACGGACTTCCCGGCAGAAATTTCCGAAAACTCGACAAGGCGACGCCCTATCGGCCGGAAGAATTCCACGCCACTCTGGTCGTAGGCCTTCGCCGCCTTGTTGAACAGGTTGTACATTTCTTCGGCGTTCTCAACGCTTCCCATACAGGTCTCCCCATTCGACCGGGCCTCGCGCCAACACTCGCGAAATTTAGAACAAATACCAACACGCTTTCGACCACATGTCCAATAGACAACCTTTCTTTCGGGCATCAAGAAGCTTTATGGCGCCGCCCCGTGTTCACCAACGCGCTGATCGGAACCAGTTCGGCCGGGCTGTGTTCCCGGGAACTCGACCCGCAGCTGACACCCCGGCCTCCGTGCCGGCTCCCCCTTGCGGAACCGGCGGGCCGTACCCGGAACGCCACCGCCTCGACGACTCCGGCGTCGCTCGGATGCGCGAGAGCGCCCCTCCCCTGATGCCGGCGAAGGCCAGGCAGTGTTCGGCTCTGCGCTCGTAGCGGCGGTGGAGGCGGTGGAGGCGGTGGAGGCGGCGGCAGCAGCCGACGAGCCAGGCCATGGTGCGTTCGATCGTCCACCGGTGGCACCCCAGCCTCTGCGAGGTCTCGATGCCCTCGCGTGCGATGCGGTGCCGGATACCTCGGCCGGAGGGCCATCGCCTCAGGTGGTGGCAGTCGTAGCCCTTGTCGGCGTGGAACTTGCCGGGCCTGCGCCGACGTGGGCCCAGCGGGATCGGATCGGAGGTATGCCCTCCACGAGCGGGATCAGGGCCTGGCTGTCGTGGACGTTGGCGCCAGAGATTCCGACGGACAGGGGCAGACCGGTCCGCTCGGTGAACCGGCGGTGTGCCGTTGCGCCGGACGGCCCGAACGACGCTGTGGGCAACTGCTGCCCGATGCGGCCCGACGTCGCCACGAACACGATCGCCGCCAGGACCTCGCGGTCACCGTGCCAACGCCGACCGCCGCCATCGCGGGCGTGACGGCACCTCCGCTCACGCGCGGAGTCTCGGGCCCCAGCCGCCGCGTTCACCGACCGACCTCGGAAAAAGCAAAAGCCCCAGGTCACGGCGAGTGAGTCCTGAGGCTTCTACAGAGCCGCCTTCGGGATTCGAACCCGAGACCTACGCATTACGAGACCGTGAGCGATCATGTTGAGTGGTGCCTTGTTGTGCTGTCTCATGACGTTCTTCCTGATCAGAGCATGTGCAGCAGCTTGGCCTGTGCCACCCCGTGATGCACCGTCCAAAGGCGTCTGTCCACCGGCCGTCCACCGGCGAGGCCGCTCGACCGCGCATCCCCGTCAGGCCGCGTGGCTATCCACAAGGACCGGGCACGTTGGGCGGGGCACGAGGACGACGGTCACTTTCCTACAACGCGCGGCCGCTCAGAGCCACCGCAAGGCCCACTCCGCGAAACGCATACGGGCCCCAGCGCCATTGGCACCACATGACCTTGGCCATGGCCGCCCACGCCTGCCTCACCGTCCTGCGAGCCCGCGAGCTCGACTCCGGGGAAGCAGAAACGGATCATCCGGGCTCGTCCCCCTCAGCCTCCCAACACCAAGCCCGAGTCAGCCACTACAAACGACGCGGCCACACACCACCCGAACCTACCCAACCGTCATAACAAGGACTGTCGCAGTACCAGGCGTCATCTCATTTGGTGAGTCTGCGGTAGTAGATGAGGGCGCAGGCGATGCTGGTGAAGGCGAGGAAGTGGGCGGCCTTGCGTTCGGAGCGTCGGTGGAGTCGTCGGCCGCCGGTGGGCGGTCGCTCAGGACAGACCGAACGACACCGAAGGCAGCTGCTGCCAGGTACAACCTGGCGTGGCCACGAAGACGATCGCGGCCAGCACCACCCGGTCTCCCGTGCCGACGCCGACCACCGCCCTGCGGCACCACCCGCTGGAACAACTCCCACAGCCAGCCCGGTACCAGCCGCTCAACGATCCCCACCATGACTTACAGAGTACGGAGTGACCCAAATGAGATGGCCTCTGAGTCCGGTTGCTGCGCCGAAGAGCGATCGGCCGCGTTTACGAATTGCCGCAGGGCCGCAGCGCGTTTCTCGAGTGCGGTGCGCCCGTCCGCGCTCAGAGCCACCCAGGTGCACGGGCGCTTGCCGACGTGGCCATCTTGACGTCGACGTAGCCATGACTCTGCTCCGGTCACCTGTGCTCGCTGTTCCGGAGATGACGGGCCAGGAAGTGGTCGGCCGCCTGGTACATGGCGATGTTGTTCTCCGGGTTGACGAAGCTGTGCCCTTCGTCGTCCTTTACCAGGTACTCGACGTCGATGCCGCGGTCCCGGAGAGCCTCGACGATCTGGTCGGACTCCGACTTGAGTACGCGGGCATCGTTGGCGCCCTGGACGATCAGCAGCGGGGTGCGGATGTCAGCCACCCGGCTGAGCGGTGAGCGGGCCCAGAGATCAGCCTCCTGCGCGGGGTCCTCAGGGTCACCCGCGTAGAGGTACCAGTTGTTGGTGAGGTACGGCTTGGCAAAGTCCGGCATGTTGCGCAGGGTCGTCACCAGGTTGGAGGGACCGCAGAAGTCGACGGCGGCGGCGAAGAGGCCGGGCGTGAAGGAGACTCCGACGAGGGCTGCGTACCCGCCGTAGGAGCCGCCGAAGACGGCGACGCGCGCCGGGTCCGCGTAGCCCTGCTTCACGGCCCAGCCGACGGCGTCGACGAGGTCGTCGTGCATCGCGCCGGAGAGTTCGCCGATACCGGCCTTGAGGAAACTTTTGCCGTAGCCGGTGGAGCCTCGGTAGTTCACCTGGAGGACTGCGTATCCCCGGTTGGCGAGGAGTTGCGCGGTGGGGTCGAAGCCCCAGCTGTCGCGGTGCCAGGGGCCGCCGTGCACCTGGAGCACCATGGGTAGTCCGGCTGGTTCCCTGTGCCGCGGCAGGGTGAGGTAGGAGGGGAGTTCGAGGCCGTCTCGTGCGGGGATGGTGACGGGGGTCATCGGCGCGAGGGCGGCCGGGTCGAGGCGGGGGTAGGGGCGAAACAGGATGCGGCTGTCGCCGGTGGTGTGGTCGTAGAAGTAGGTGACGCCAGGGTCTCGGTCGTGGGTGAAGGAGACGATCCAGCGCTGTCCCTCGCGGTCCGAGGAGAGGGCGGCCACGTCGCCGTCGGAGAGTTTACGCAGGTTGTCGAGGACGTCGGCGAAGTGTGCGGTCAGCGGCCTGATGACGGCGCGTTCGCCGAGATAGCGCACGCCGATGAGGTCGTTGGTGCGTCGGTCGAGGATCAGCGCGGAGGGGAGGGTGGGGAAGACGGCGGCGCGAGGGTCGATGTCGAGGCCGGGGTGGCTGTCGACCACGGTCTCCTGGCCGGTGTTCAAGTCGACGTGGACGATCCGTGTGTGCTCGCTGTCGCGGTAGGAGCCGACCCAGGCGCCGGTGCCGTCCGGGGTGAGCTGGAAGGGCTGCAGGTCCAGTGGGTGGTCAGAGCCGGGGAAGGTGGTGACACGGCGCATGGTGCCCGACTCCGGTTCCCATCGGGACAGTTCGATGTCCCCGTCCTTGCTCAGTCCGTGTCCGTACATCGTTCCGTCGGGTGCGTACACCAGGGCGCTGGAGCCTCCTGGGTTCTGGGCGAGCATCGTGAGTTCGCCGGTGGCGATGTGGAGTTCGTAGAGGTCGAAAACCGCCGGGTCCCGGTTGTTGAGATTCAGGACGGCGCGGCCGGGCCGGGTAGGCGGCAGATCGAAGCCGGTGACCCGGGCTCCGGGGAAGGGGGTGAGGTCGACGGCACCGGCGGCCGGGTGTTCCAGGTCGACGCGGTGGAGGTGGTAGTTCTCGTCCCCGTCGCCGTCCTGCTCGTACAGCAGCCAGCGCGGGTCGTCGGTCCAGTGATAGCGCAGGATGCTGCGGCGGGAGTCGGCGGTGACGCAGCGCGCTCTCCCCTCGCCGTCGAGATCCTGGATCCAGACATTGAGCCGGTCACGCCAAGGGGCCAGGTAGGCGAACTTCGAGCCGTCGGGTGAGATGACGGCGCCTGCGCGGTCCGGGGAGTCGAGGAGGTCCTCGACGTTCAGGTGCAAGACGTCGGGTCGGTCGGCGGGCATGGGACGAGCTCCTTCAATGGTCACCGCGGTACGGCGGTCGGTGGCGCAGCCGGTGAGTTGTTCGGATCTGGTGCCGTGGTGACCGGCGTCTCGGACTCTGCGCGTCAGGGACGTGGCCGTGCGGTTGAGTTCGGCGGGCAGGGACAGATCACGCGAGCGAGCACGGCGGCCGTACGGGAGGCGTGTGCGGAGGGTGTGTCCCGCCCGGCGCGGAGCGCGGCGTCCGTGCTTCTGAGCTCGTGCAGGACCCGCAGCGCCGCAGCGCCCGCCGCGGCGTTCACTCGGAGGTGCGTCGTGTGGGCGGGCAGACCCGTCCGGTCGGCGAGCACTGAGGTCAGTTCACGTTCGGCGTGGTCGCAGGCCATCAGCCAGGCGATGCGCAGCGCGGGTTCGTGTCGGGTGAGGTGGACCAGCCGTGCCGAAAGGCTGAAGTCCTGGAGGAAATGGTCGTGCTGGTCGGGGACGAAACGAGCCGCTTGGGCGCTGAGGTGGGCGTCCAGAGGAGTCCCGGGCGGCCAGCTGCGCAGAGTGCTGAGCTCCCAGTCGAGGCCGCGCAGTGCGATGGGTTCGGCGCAGCTCTCCTTGTTGCGGAAGTGACGCCAGATGGTCCGGGTGGACACTCCCGTCTCTTCGGCGATCCGGTCACCGCTGGTGGCGGCGGTTCCGCCGGTCAAGAAGAGCCGGGTCGCCGCACGGGAAATGCGCAGCCTCAGCCGTTCGCGCGGGTCCGGGAGGCGTACTGATGCGTTGTTCGGCACAGAGCTTCACTCCCTACCCTGCCCTTGATGGCACTTGATAGCATTCTGTCACTTAGTGAATATCGAGGCCGAGGATGTGAGCCTCCTTTATGGGGGTGATTCACCCGGCCCTGAAGGGGCGGAACGGCATGGCCGCGTCCGGACCGGGAGGAAAGCGGGTATGGCGGGAGCCGAGCGTACGGGCGGGCGGGGACGCGGCGGGATGAGCGCCGAGCGCAAGCGCCGGGTTCGCCTGGAGGTCTCGCGGGAGGCTTCCCGCCTGTTCTGGACCCAAGGGGTGGAGGCGACGAGCGGTGACCAGATCGCCGCGGCCGTCGGCCTCTCCACCCGGACCATCTGGCGCCACTTCCGCAGCAAGGAAAGCTGCGCGGAGCCGATCGTCATGAGCAGCGTCGATTGGGAGCTCAACACCCTGCGCAGCTGGCCGCTCGGGCTCTCCCTGGAGGACCACTTCCGCGCCGAGGCGCTGCGGCACGGCCGTGAGGCCAGTCCGACGGAGCGGGAGGACACCGCGCTCGGCATCAAGATGATCCGCCTCGGAGACAGCGAGCCGGCCATCCGGACTGCCTGGCTGATGGCCTGTGACCAGGTGGAGCGGCAGATGGCCGAGATCATCGCGAAGCGCCTCGGGAGGGAGCCGGACGATGTGGAGATCCGGTTGCACGCGGCGGCCGCGGGTGCGGCGCTGCGGGTGCTGAACGAACACGTCGGGGCGGGCCTGCTGGACGGCGCGAGCCCGGAGGATTTCCGGGGCACTCCCGAGCGGATCGCGCACGCGGTCCGCCGGGCCACGGGTGGCGCTGTCGGGGATCCGGTCACCGGCGGCACGAGCTGAGGGCGTTGCCACCGCGGGAGAGGGTGGCGGCAACGCCCGTGCCGCGGGGGTCTCACCGCTTGGCTTCTATCAGCCCGAGGGCGCGCAGGCGGCGGTCGGAGGCGTGGACCGCCCAGGCCGTCACGAGCAGGCCCACCGCCAGCAGCGGGAAGCCCATGACGATCTTGGCGACGCCCAGCGAGCCGACCTCGTCCTGGGTGTACAGGTACTGCTGGACCACGAACCGGGCCGCGAAGATCAGCGCCAGGGTCACCGTCGCGATGTCGAAGTAGAACCGCGAGCGACGCTCCTCACGCCACACCTGCCCCTTGCCCGTCATCGAGTTCCAGATCACCCCGGCCAGGGGCCACCGCACAACCACCGACCCCAGGAACAGCACCGCACCGGCCAGGCTCAGCCAGATGCCCAGCAGGAAGTAGTCCTTGGCCGACCCCGTCCACCAGGCGACGCCGGCCGCGATCGCCACACCGAACACCCCGCCCAGCGCCGGCGACACCGGCTCCTTGCGCACCAGACGCTCGATACCGATGATCACGGCAACCCCGAGCGCCACCATGATGCCGACCGCCAGCCCGCCCATCGCGTTCGCCACTACGAACGCCAGAGCCGGCAGAGCCGAATACGCCACTCCTCGCGCGCCTCCGGCCTGCTCCAGTGCCGACGGCCGCTTGGCCTGTTGCGGGGTCTGTGCCTGCATGGTGTTCACCTGGTCCTTCTGCCGGGCTGCCTTCCGAGGCACCCGTGCGGTTTTGGGTGGTACCCATCGGCACCACCCATTCTGTCACTTGACGCCACTATGTCATTAAGTGACAGTCAGATCAATGTCGGTGGCCAACCGCACGCCTCGCTTGCGGTTTTCGCCGGGCCGAGAAACGTGCGCATCCTTCCCAGCCGCCAAGTACGGGACCACTGGACGGATGAGCGACGAGGCTGGGTCTTCCGCCGTCACCCAGGGCCTCGGCTACCGCTCGGGCACTACTACGTCTTCCCAGGCCGCCTCTCGGCAAGCCGGACCTGGACGCCGCCGTTCCTGGACCGCGCGGCCCGTGACGCCCATACAGAGCCTGTCGAAGCGGCGGGCCAGGTTGGTGCGGTGGTGCGCGGTATGGCCTGCTCGTACGCAGGTGTGACGTACGAGCAGGCCATGGGCCACCAGGTCAGTTCGAGGGGCAGGCGGTGTCTTCGTCGGGGCGTTCGCCGGTGGTGAGGAAGGTGGTGACGATGTCATTGGCGCACTTGTTGTCCAGGAACAGGTAGGCCAGGTGCCCGCCTTGGTCGGCCGTCACCAGTCGCGCCCGGTCCCCGAGTGCTGCGCGCGTCTTGAGGGCGCTGTGCAGTGGCGTCGCGGGGTCGCGGCGGTTCTGCAGCAGCAGGATGTCGGACGGGCCGCGGTCGGTGAGCTTCACTGGCTTCTCGCTGGGCTGCGACGGCCAGAACGCGCAGGGGGTGATGTCCGCGCCGGCGGCCCCGAACTTGGGGTACGCCTTGCGGCCCTGCTCGACGTTCCGGCCGTAGGACGAGACGTCCGTGGGCCAGGCGGAGTCGTTGCAGATGACGTGCATCTGACTCGCCAGACAGTTGTCCGAGGGCACGCCGGATGTACCGCCCGCCGGGTTCTCGCCCTCGGCGGGCTTCAGCTTGGGGATCGGCTTGCCGGTGTTGAGCGCCTTCCATATGCCGGCCAGTTCAGGCAGCTTGCTGTCGTAATAGAAGCGGTCGAAGGTCGCCTGCCGGAACGCCGCGCCCGTGAACCCCTCGACGCTCGGCTTCCTGTCGAGCTTCGCGGCGATGTCGAGAAAGGTCTCTTCGACCTCCTCGGGCGTCCGGCCCAGGCCGTACTTCTCGTTCTGGGCGGCTGCGAACTTGGCGAAGTCGGGGAAGCGGTCCTCGAAGCCCCGGCCGAAGTCGCGCGCGAACGAGGCGTACGACAACGACCTCGCCGGCGAGGTCAACCGCACCACCAACCGGCTGCGCAGCCTGCTTTCCCAGATCCATCCCACCCTGCAACGCGTCCTGGGCCCGCGGCTCGCCTACCCCTACGTCCAGGCCCTCCTTCAGCGGCACGGTCCCCCTCGAAGATCAAGAAACTCGGGCGGGCCCGCTGCGAGGCCCTGCTCAAGGCGCACAGCTCACGCAACCGCACCACCTGACCGGGGAGATCTTCGACGCGCTCGCCGAGCAGACCCTGATCGTCCCCGGCACCGAGGCCAGCGCCGTGATCGTGCCCGGCCTGGCCGCCCAGCTCCCCGCCGCCCACACCCAGCACCGCCAGGCCGAGCAGGAGATCGCCGCCCTGCTGGAGGCCCTCCCTCTTTTTCACCTCCTGACGTCGCTGCCCGGCATGGGCGTCAGGACCACGGCCGCCGTCATCGTCGCGATCGGCGACGGCACCGCCTTCCCCACCGCTGGACACCTCGCCTCTTACTCCGGACTCGCCCCGACCACGAAGTCCTCGGGCACCTCCATCCGCGGTGAGCACGCACCCCACCGCGGCAACCGGCTCCTCAAACGCGCTTTGTTCCAGGCCGCGTTCGCCGCAATCGGCTGCAAGACCGACCTGTCCTCGCGGATCTACTACGACCGGCAGCGCGCACACGGCAATACCCACACCCAGGCCGTCCTCCGCCTCGCTCGCCAGCGCGTCAACGTCATCCACGCGATGATCCACAACGGCGCCTTCTGCCAACCACCGAGCCTCGACCTCGCCGCCTGACACCCCACCCGTCCCTGCCTTTCCCGTCCGCTCACCGGCACGGCTGTCCCGCCATGCCGGCCGGCGGGCGGCCCGTCAGGCACTCGATCCGCCGGGAACGCCCCACTTCGCGGGACGTTCCCGAAAACCAGAGCAAACCCCTACGAACAACACCCGCCGGGGTTGACGAAACAGATAGGGGCACCCCCCTGTACGCCACCCTCCTCGGGGCGGGCCCGGCCCTGGGGTCTGCCGCACGATCGGGTGTCATCTGAACTGGCTCGCCCTGCAGGGCGGGTGGGAAGGATGTCGTTGTGCCGAAGCCTTATCCGGAGGAGTTCCGGGACGATGTGGTGCGGGTCGCAAGGAACCGCGGTCCGGGTGTGACGCTGGAGCAGGTGGCCACCGATTTCGGTGTCCACGTGATGACGCTGTCGAAGTGGATGCGCCGGGCGGACATCGACGACGGAGTGAAACCCGGAACGACATCCAGGACAATGCGGAACTGCGGGAAGCACGGCGGCGGATCAAGCTCTTGGAGAGGAGAACGAGGTCCTGCGCCGGGCGGCGGCCTATCTGCCGCAGGCGAACCTGCCGGGAAAGGATCTGCCCGCTCGTGAAGGTGCTGGCCGAGGAAGGATGCCCCGTCACGGTCGCGTGCCGGGTACTCAAGCTCGCCGGACAGCCCTACTACCGCTGGCTGGAACGGCCGCTGGCCGATGCCGAGTTCGAGAAGGCCGCTTGTGCGAACGCGTTGTTCGACGCCCACCGCGAGGACACGGAGCTCGGCTACCGCTTCCTCTCTGACGAAGCCCGCAGCACGGGGACGGCTATGGCGGAGCGGACCGCGTGGCGGATCTGCCGGGACATCAGGTGGTGCGTGTTCGGCAAGAAGCACGGCCGGGCCAAGAAGGCCAACCCTCCGGTGCACGACGACCTCGTCCGCCGCGTCTTCACCGCGGACGGCCCGAACCGGCCCTGGCTCACCGACATCACCGAACATCCCACGGGCGAAGAAAAGTTGTACCTCTGCGCGGTCAAGGACGTCTTCAGCAAGCGGATCGTCGGCTACTCCATCGAATCACCCCGCCTGGCGGTTGCGGCCCTGGACCATGCCGTGGCCCGGCGCGGAATGTGTACTGCACAGCGACCGTGGATCGCAATTTCGGTCCCGCGAATTCGTCCACACGCTCAGCAGACACCGGCCGGCCGGATCGATATGGCGGGTCGGGGCGGCAAGAGACAACGCGGCCATGGAGTCGTTCTTTAGCCTGCTGCAGAAGAACGTCCTCGACCGCCGGACCTGGGCCACCCGCCAGGACCTGCGGATCGCGATCGTGACCTGGATCGAGCGGACCTACCACCGACGCCGCAGACAGGCCTCCCTCGGTCGGCTGACCCCCGTCGAATTCGAAACCCGTCATGACCTCACCGGCCCTCCGGGCCGCGTGACCCGACCTGTCACCTAAACCTGCAGCAGACCCCTTCCCCCTGAAGCACTTGGCCCAGCCCACAAACGGTCGCCGCACTCCCCACACACAGTGAGGAAGATGACGGCCGCCGACGACCAGCAGGCTGGAGGAACAGCGACAGGCAGCTGATACTCATAGGCCTCTTCCCTATGCAGGAACAGCACAGGAAGCCTTCCGGCCGACCGCCCCTCCGCAGGCACCTGAAGCCTTCCCCTTCCCTCGTAAGACGCAGGTCTCCCTGACACAGCGTCACGCGCGCTTGTCCACCGGCTGTCCACCGGAGCAAGTGTCCACGGGGTCACCGAAGAGCTCAACTGCACCAGAACAGCAGGTCAGAGCCTTGCCAGAGCTCACAGGCGACAGCGAAACGAACCTGCGACCTACGCATTGGGGCGAACAGACCATAAGTGACCGATCTGCCGTGATATCGCGGTCACCAAAAGAGAAAACCCCAGGTCACGGGCTATGTGACCTGGGGTTCTTCTGAGCCGCCTTCGGGATTCGAACCCGAGACCTACGCATTACGAGTTGTCCGATCTTCTTCCACAGCCGTCCGGCACCGTCCGCCCACCCGAAAGAGAGTGAGGCCAAGGCGTTCTGCGTACCTCGCCGGACGGCACTGGACGGCACCGGACGGAGGGTCAACTGAGACCCTAAGTGAGACCCCGCCCCGCAGCTCTTCAGATCGAAGGCTCTAACCCTGCGCCGAAGAGCGTGCGTCAGTCGCTGGGAGACTCCGTCGGGAGGCCGGCACGATCGCGACCGGCCCGACCGTCGCGCTCACATCATCTGGCAGTAGAACGGTCGGCGTCGCATCTGCATGCTTGCGGGCGAGATACTCCAGCGCATGTTCGTCCGTGGATTGATATTCGAGCCTATCCCGGTAGAAGTGCAGTCGCTGCTTACACTCCTGAATGACCTCACTCCATTCACGAACCCACAACCTTGCGTGGGAACCGGATGTGCCAGCCTGGCCAGGAGGAAGGTTGGGCTGCCGAGTAAGGCTCCGCAAGGTGTCATCCATCGAGTTTCCAATAAGCCAGAAATCCCAGTTCGCCTCATTCGCCCTAAAGCGCTCGTCGGCCATAACGGTAGACGCATACTTTACGAGCTGGCCAAACTCGTTCATCCCAAGCTTGACATTAGGGCGCTTTAGCTCCACAACCAAGTGGTGGGGTTTCTGCGCCCACACCGTCGTCTTGGAAAGCATGAGATCGATCCTGCCTGATTCTCCACCCAGAAGCCGCACGGTAGTATCTTCGGGTTCAGGCGCCCTCAAGATGGCCAGATGCTTCCGAAGAACCTCCGAGAACCCGCGCTCACTGACCATGAGCGAGTATTCTTCACCGAATACCCAGGCTTCGTTCTCCAGAATCGTATGCAACTGGTCTCGTTCCCTTGTCACCTTTCTTGACTCGGAGTCAAAGAGAAGGATTTCCAGGGCCCGAAGAAAATCAAGACGATCAGTCACCTCTGTGGAGGTGCGAATCAGAGACGTCAGGCTTGTGCGTTGCAAGAGGAACCCCAACTCCTCCTTCTCCTGACGCGACAAGGAAAAGAACTTGTCAAGAATTTCCGGCGTGTGATCCGGTTTGGCAGCTAGCGTCTCCTTGAGTAGACCCAGCGTCGCCCTTTTAGCCTTGTGCGATTTTGGAATATGTTTGGCAATAGTCGTAGCGACCGTGTCGAACGCTTCCCTCTCGGTAATGTCCGCAGGCTCCGCAGGCTCCCCCTTGTAGGGATACACCTCCTGACGCTGCCACTCCAAAATTTGCTCACGACGACGAGCATCGACCCTGCTCCGAAAGTGCTCACGCAAGCGCTCCCGAGCTTGCTCCACCACTGCCGAGGCTGGCGAATCCTCGTCCCAATCCACCAAGGCAAGGTCCAGGGGGCGATCTTCAAATCCCTGCCAAGACAGGTACGCCGTAAAATTAAAGCCCGGCGCCTGAATTTCCGGTCGGAGCTTCACCAGCGGCATCCGCATGGAATCACACAACGCAAGTTCGCGTGTGACTACTTTCCGCCACTCAATGACTCTCAGCTCAGGAGCAACGAAGTCACCAACTTGACTGAGTTGGTACACAGCGGAGTGCACCTGCACCTCGCCAGGATCCACCCGAGTACCGATATACGTGATCGAAGAGTCCGGGTACGTTTCGAGGTACAGGGCAAACTCAGTCGTGAGCGCCGCAACCACCTTCGAAGAATTCAGCAATCGGTCCAGGTGAGGGACGGCCCCCCAGGCCTCAACCGTTGTCCCACACTTCTCAGAAGTAAGCCCTACCGTATCAATTCGATAGTCACGCATCGCTGAACGGCCAGCCTGGACGACAGTCTTGACCCTTCCATCGATCCCCTCACCAACGGTGACCCAACGAACATTCTGACCAAGAGCAAAAGCCCGAACGCGCCCCTGTCCATTCCTGCCGTGCATAGCTCGATGCTTACCCATGGATACGAGCGACGTCTTCTTCCACGAGCCACCTAGCTTGTCAAAGTAAGACGGGCAGGCCTCCGACACCATTCCATGGCCGTCATCTGAGACAAGCACCTTGCTTATGCCATCGAGTTCGTTTCGCTCGATTTCTACCGTGACATTAGTTGCGTCCGCGTCCAGTGCGTTCCAGATAAGTTCGACTACCGCACCTACCGGATCGTTCAGTTTGGCTACGCCTTCGACATGGTCCTGCTCGACCCGCAGCGTGATGCTCCCCATGGACCCCTCCCCCTGACGCGCCATCGAACGGCGTGCTCGCCGCGTCGACTACCGTCAGTATCGGTGCGATGACGGCGGTTGGGAACACCGTCACCGCGTTAGCCACCCGGGGTCGGAACATTGGCCCTGAAGACCAGCGCCGCCTAGCGGGCCGAGTCGTCAAAAACCATGGTCGGCCGGCGCTGCTAGACGTTGGGCAAGCCACCCTGAAACGCGTGGACCTCCGTTCACGGCGCCGCCGTCTCGCACAGTCCGGACGTGCTCGAATCCGTGCTGGAGGTAGTAGCGCTGGAGTGCCTCATTCGTCGTCCACGCGTCCAGGCGAAGCCACTTCGCGCCCTCGCGGTACGCCTTGTCGCCCGCCCAGTCGAGAAGCCGACCACCGAGGTTCTGCCCGGCATGCGTGCGCGCGACGGTCAGCTTGGTGACGAACCTGGATGGCTCGGTCAACTCCTGCTCTGTCCACAGGCCCTCTTCCACGTCCGGCGTGAGCGTGATGGTGGCAGCTGTCACGTCGCCGTCCATGAGCATCGAGACGGAACCCGCCTCGATCGTGGCGAGCAACCGATCAGCCGGATAGGGGCGCTGCCACTGATCGCTACCGAGGCGCGTGAGCCAAGCCGCTGCCTCCTCGCGGAAGGCCAACAGCTTGGTCACGTCGTCCGGGCATGCGGTGGTGATCTTCACTGGGGTTCGTTCTCGCTTCGCGCGGCCTGGTCGCCGATCTCGTAGTTCATCCGGTTCAGGTCGCCCCGGAACGTCGTGATGGTGCAGCGAACGGGCCGCTCTGCCGAGTACCCAGTACGCATCCAGAGCAGCACCGGCACCCCCGCACCAATCTCCAGCAACCGAGCCTCGTCCGGGGTCGGCATGCGGGTCGAGATCTCGTCGAAGTACCCGATCTGTTCGGTCCCATGAGCGGCCAGGTATCGAGTAGTGCCCTCTTCGATGTCGCCCGGCTCCGCAAGTCTGGGGGCCTCATCGGCCAGCCAAGCCGGGTAGTACGTGGCCTGGGTCGACCACGGCACATCATCGACATACCGATGACAGAACCGCAGGACGGTGCGTGACTGAAGGTCGACCTTGAGCCGCTCCGCCACTTCCGCCGGCGCAGGAAGAATCTCGACCCTGAACGTCTGGTGCGGCCGGCGGCCCGCAGCCGTGACGTCCGTGCTGTATGCGTCGCCGTTCTGCGGAAAGCTCAGGTTCTCGAACCGAGAGGCGTTCAGCTCGAACACCTCATGCTTGGCCACCTCGTACCCGAGGCCCTGGCTGGACGTGACAAGCCCCTGCGTGACGAGCAGGCCAAGCCCGGACCGCACCGTGTTCCGTGACGCGTCGAAGCGCGCCGACAGCTCGCTCTCCGAGGGGAGACGCGCCCCGGGCGGATACGTCCCGTTGTCGATTTCGCGGCGCAGAGCATCCGCGACTTGCCGGTACTTCGGCTGCTTGCTCATGACTCCATCATGACGCACTCGCTCAACTTGTTGGTACATGTGGGCCCCGATCGCTTGACGCTTCACAGTCTGTTGGTGCACCATCACTGCATCAGCTTGTACCAACAAGTTGAGCAAGCGGTGCAGCTCCTTCAAGTGTGCTTGCTTGCGGCTTATTCCCTCTGCCTATGGCGGTGGGCTGCACGGCACAGGAGCCCCGCATCGGTCGGGGGGAGGGCACCGGATCCCTTGTCAACCGGATGGCACGAGACCGAAAGGTCATGTCTCTGCCTACAACGGGCTAGCGGCTCTTCCGTGAAACGGGAGTCGCCCCCGAAGGAGACACGCACGTCAACCACACCGCACACGCTTCGGCTGCTGCGGCCGGTTGCCTCCTCCGCCCGTCTCGTACGGGCGGGGCCGAGGGGAGCCGGAACACCTCTTCCTGCTTCACCCGCAGACGGCGCGCGGCCCCGGTGGTGACACACCGGGGCCGCTGTTGTTGGGCCGTCCCACGACTAGGAGAAAACGACCCATGCAGAACATCGCTGCACTTCAGAACCTTGTTACGGCCGCGTCGCTCGACTTCGAGCCGACGGGGCCTGAGCTGGACGCGATCGAGGCGGAGATGCCGCTCATCCGGGCGGAAGTCGAGTTGCTGGACGCGGAGATCATGACCATTGACCGGCCGGCGAACGAGCTGGACGTACGGCGCGTGCGCCGGGCCCGTAACCGGGTCCTGGCGGCGCGGCGGGACCTCACCAACCGCGCCACGTCGACCCTGACGGGCGGTGCGGCATGAGCGTGAACCTCACCTCCGATCGGGGCGCTCTGGTCGTCGTGTTCGCCGGCATCGCACTGGCTGTGGCCGGTGCGGGTCTGGCGTCCCTGCTGGATGAGTCGTCGTGGCGGTGGCTGGCCACGGGCGGCGTGCTGATCCAGGTCCATGGTTGGGTGCGCTACAGCCGTGCACGGCGGGGCGGTGAGCGGTCGTGATGACGCTTCCCGCGCAGATGTCGAACAGTGGCGGCACGTGGCACCTGTACGTCCCGCTGCTGAACACCCCTACCGCGTGGCCCGAGCACATCTGGAACCGCACGGCCGCGGTTCCGACCGTCGCGGAGCGCGAGCGCGCGCTGAACGGGCTCGGCTACGAGAGCGCGCCGGGTGACGAGTGGTCCTGGATCGAGGACAGCGACACCCCCGGCGAACCCACGTCGCCGGTCCGGCTGATCGCCTCGGTGCGGGTCCGGCCCACGCTGTGGGGCGGTGCGGCGTGAGGGCCAAGACCGTTCTGCCGGCCGTTGCGATGACGGCGGTGTCCATGGTCCTCACGCTGGCCGTGGTGATGATGTGGCTCGGCACGGCGATGCCGTGGCCCGTCGCTCTGGTCGTCGGTCTCGGGATCGACGGAGGCTGGCTGGCCACCCTCGCCTACGAACGCCGCCTCGCCGCGCAGGGCGACCACAGCCGCGTGGTCACCGGGGTCGGCTGGGCCTTCGGCCTGATCGCGACCGGCGTCCTCGTCGCCCACGCACTGCTGGCCGAGGAGTCCGCCGGCGCGTGGCTGGCCGTGGCCTGGCTCCCGATCGCGGCCAAGGCCTTGTGGCTGGTCCACGGGCTGTGGGAACAGACCGCGCTCACCCCGACCGCGCTGGGCTCGATCCGGGGGATCCAGCAGGAGGCCCGCGACGAAGCGGCCGTGGCCCGGGCCCGGCTGCGGGCCGAGGCCGCGACCGAGGAGACCCGGCTGACAGCCGTGACGGAAGCCGGGTCACGCGTCGCACGCGTCCAGGCCAAGACCGCCCAGACCCTCTCACAGGCATGGTCGACGCTGGAGACAGCCCGCAACGGCGAGGACACCAGCAGGGCCCTGACCAGCGTGACGACCCCCGTCACACCCGGCGTCACACCCCGATGGGAACTCCCCGTATGGGGACCCACCGAGCCCGTCCCCGCCCTCGCCCTGGAAGCTGCACCCGCCCTCACCGATGACGCGCTGGACGCGCTGGTCGACGAGATCCGTCACAGCGAAACGCCCGCCCTGTCCTACCGCGAGATGGCCACCCGCTTCCGGGCCGCCGGCCACTCCGCCTCCGAAGTCCGCCTGCGGAGCGCGTGGAAACGCATGGTCGCGTAATGGCGACGCTGCCCGAGTTCCGGTGGCGCCTGGCCCCGGACGGATACGCGACCCGCAGGCAGCTCAGGGCGTTGGGGCTGCGGCCCGGCGGACAGGACGTCGCCGCCGTACTCCACCGCCCGCGCCGCCGCCGGGAACCACTGGTCGCCTACCTCTACCGCATCGACCACGCCAAGCCCGTACGCCCCATGACCCCGGGCCGTACCGAAGCGCTGGCCAAGGCCATGCGGGCCCGCCGCACCTGCCCGAACTGCCGCCGCGATGCCGGTTACTGCATCCCGCGCTCGCTCGGCATGTGCGTGCCCTGCCACGACTCCCACAGCATCTGACCTGGAAGGACTCACCGCCGTGTTCGCTTCCCTGTTCGTTCTGCTCTACCTCGGTCACCTCCTCGCGGACTACCCGTTCCAGACCGACCACCAGGCCGCCCACAAGGCCGACCAGTGCCCCGCCGGGTGGGCCGCGAACCTCCGGCACGCCGGCACGCACGTCATCACCTGCGGCACGGCCCTGGTCATCGGCGCGGCTGTCCTGGACGGCGTCACGCTGTCCGCCCCGGTCGCGGTCGCCGCGCTGCTGTGGATCGGCTCCACCCACGCGTTCATCGACCGTCGGTGGCCGGTCCAGTGGTGGATGAACCGCACCGGTCAGGCCCAGTGGGCCCAGCACGGCGGCGCCGCCCACGTCGACCAGACCGCCCACATCCTCGCCCTCGTGCTCGCCGCTCTCGCCCTCGCGGCCTGACCCCGGAAGGAACCGGCATGAACCCGAACCTGCCCGCCCACCGGGCGCTCACCGTGATCCAGCTCCCGGACGGCACCTACACCTACGCCGACCCCCAGTCGCTGCCCGTCCAGCAGGGCCCGCAGCAGATCGTCCAGCACATCCACCACGCCCCGCCCGACCGCACCGTCCAGCGCATCGCGCTCGGTTCCGGCGTCGGCGCCGGGGCCGTTGCGGCCGGCGTCTACTTCGGCCCGCTTCTGGTCGGTGTCCTCACCGCCATCGCCGCCAATCTCGCCATGCTCGCGTTCCTCGCCGCCGTCTCCGCGTGGGGCGTCGTCACCGTCGTGAAGTCGATCGGGGGCAGTGAGGGCAAGGCGGCCTCCAAGTCGGTGTCCCGGGCGCGGCGTCGCCGTGGCTGACGTGCCTGTGTCCGTCCGGTCTCGTACCGGGCGGGTGCAGGACCGGACAGCCCGGCCCGTCGCTTGGGAGGACACACCTGATGGAGAGCTACACCCCCGCCGAGAAGCGTGAGCGTGCCCGGCTGTTCCGCAAGGGATTCCGCCAGGCCATGGCCGACTGCGTCGACCCCCGCCTTGAGGCCCGGATCGAGAAGATCGACCAGCGGGCCGCCGAGCGCGGCGCGCAGGAACTGCGGGCCCTGCACCAGGTGCAGGCCGACGCCCGCCAGACCCTGGCCAACGCCAAGGCCGCCGAGCGCACCGCGCCCCGCACCGACCGCCCCGCCGCCCGGCAGGCCCGCAAGGCCGCCGAGGACGCCGTACGCCGCGCCGAACGCGCCGTACTGCGGGCCGAGCGCTGACCACCCTGCACGTCCCCGCGCGCATCCGATGTGAGACAGGAGCACACCCCGTCATGACCGAACTCGCCACCGAGGGCGCCGACATGGGAACCCTCCACCACCTGGACGACCACCGCCCCACCTCCGACCCGCTGACCAAGACCGCCTCGACGCCCGACACCGCCACGGTGGTCCCGGGCATCGAGGCGGTCGACCGGGCCGACAACCCGCTGTCGGACTGGCTGACCGTCCCGGACGCGCCGGTGTTGCCGGCGTGGGCCCGGTCGGCCGCGTCCATCAAGGCCAACGCCGCCGCCCTGGTGCGGCTCACGTGGTGGCACTCGCGCTATCACGCGGTCCGCACCCCGAAGTACCTGGTCAAAACCGTGCTACTGGCCGCCCGCGGCTTCTTCCGCGCCACGGTCGGGATGTGGCCGACACTGTCCGCGCAGGACCACACCGCCGCGGTGAAGGCGCTGCGGGCGCAGAGCAAGGCCCGGCCCGAGGACGTGGAGCTCGCGGTGCGGTTGCAGATCGCGCATGCGGAGCGGACCCGGTCCCGTCGGTGGCGGTTCGGTGCCGCCGCCGTGGGTGTGGCCGCAGCAGCGATCGGCATCATCCTGGCCGACCCCATCCTTCAGACCGGTATCGCCGGGGCCGTCATCACGCCGCTCGCCTACCTGGGCAGGGGCAAGGACACGCAGTTCCTGGACCAGGGTGCGCCGCCGCTGCGGGTGGACATGTCCGCGCAGCAGCTCAACGACGCGTTGCGTGCCGCCGGCCTCCTGAAAAGCGGCCGTGCGGGGGACGACGAGAAGGACGCCCCGCGGGTTTCTTGCTCGATGGGCCCGGTCCGTGACGGCCGTGGCTGGGCCGTGATCTTCGACCTTCCCCGGGGTGGCGGTAAGACCGCCTCGGACGTGCTGGCCAAGCGTGAGGTCATCGCGCAGGAACTCGGGGTCGATGAGATCCAGGTCATCATGTCCCGCGTCCGTGCGGCCAAGGGCGGCAACGCCGGCCGCGTGTCGATGTGGGTCGCCGATGATGACCCCTACCTCGGACCGCTGAACCCCTCCCCGTTCGAGACGGCCGAGCGTTTCTCGATCTGGGACCCGGTCCCCTTCGGTCAGGACGCCCGCGGGGTGCGGGTGAACATCCCGGTCATGTGGCAGTCGATGTTCTTCGGCGGTCTGCCCCGCCGGGGCAAGACGTTCTCGCAGCGTCTGCTGACCTCTGCCGGGCTGCTGGACCCGTTCGTGCGGCACTACGTCGCCGACGGGAAGGGCGGCGCGGACTGGATGCCCATGAAGGCCGTCGCGCACTGCCTGGTCATGGGCGCTGAGGACGACGCGATCGAAGCCTTGAAGGCGATGCTCGCCGAACTCCTGGTGGAGATGGAACGCCGGTTCGCGCTGCTGCGGGACCTGCCGACGTCCGTGTGCCCGGAGGGCAAGCTGACGCCGGAGATCGTCGCCAAGTACAACGTGCCGGTCATCTTCGTGACCATCGACGAACTGCAGGAGTACTTCACCGCGATGGAGCGGGAGGACCGGGAGCAGGTCATCAACGACCTGTGCCGCATCGCCCGACGCGGCCCGGCCGCAGGGTTCGTGTCCAACTTCGCCTCCCAGCGCCCCGACGCCGACAGCGTCCCGACCAAGCTGCGCGAGATCATCACCATCCGCTACTCGACACAGGTCGTCGACCGGGCCAGCAGCGACATGGTCCTCGGCAAGGGCAAGGCCGCCCAAGGGGCCGACGCCTCCGTCCTCTCGGAAGAACACAAGGGTGTCGGTGTCCTGGTCACCGGACCCGCGTCCTACGTCACCGTGCGGGCCGACTACCTGGACGGGCCATCGTTCGCCGGTCTGTGCCGCAAGGGGCGGATCCTGCGCGAGCAGGCCGGACAGCTCACCGGACAGGCCGCGGGCGACGTGACCGCCGCCGCCGACGCGGCCGGCGTCACCGTCCCGCCGATCGTCTCGGACGCGCTCGAAGTCATGCGCCACAGCCCGCGCATGTTCACCACCGACCTGCTGAACGGTCTCGTGAATCTCGACGAGGACGTCTACGGCGACTTCAACGCCGAACAGCTCGCCGCCGCACTCGAAGCCGCCGGGGTCAAGCGGACCAGCAAGCAGGTCAAGATCAGCGGCTCCAACGGCGCCGGATACCAGCGCCGTGACATCGAGGCCGCCGTACCCGCCGAGATCCTGCTCAGCACCGGCAGGTAGAGGGGTCCCCCACTACCCCACCCCCACCGGACACCCTCACCGCGGCCCGTCCCGGGCCGTTCGGCAGGGGCCCCGGAGTAGAGGGGGCCCTTTACCCCGGTAGAGGGGGAGGTAATGGGCCCTGACCTGCAAGGTAAGGCCGGTAAAGGGGGGTGCCCGCCGCCTTCCCGCACCCCTCCACAGCCCCGATTTCCCACCCGAGAGGCACCGCGTGACCAACACCCAGACCGACCACGACGACTACGACGCGGACGAGGAACCCGAGTACCTCGACTGCGAACGGTGCGACCCCACCGACGGCACCGAGCCCTACTTCTACCCGCACTGCTGCGGATGCGGCGCCGACGGCAGCAGCGAGCACCCCGACTGCACCTGCGACTAGCTACGCCGACGGCGGCCCCCACTCACGCCAATGACCGGGGCCGCCGTCGTCCAGCAGCTCACACAAGAGAACTGGAGACACCCAGCATGATGCAACGCACTGACATCCGGCGAGTGCCGGAACACCGGCCACGCGTCTTAGGTCTCTGTGCCGGCTACGGCGGTCTGGAAGCGGCCATCGGTGCGGGGACCGGCGGTGTGCCGGTCGCCTACGCCGAGAACGACTTCTACGCGGCGAAGGTGTTCGCCGCCCACCACCCCGGGGTGCCGAACCTCGGGGACATCACCCGCATCGACTGGGAGCGGGTCCGTGACCTGTACCGGCCCGACATCGTCGGCGCCGGGTTCCCGTGCCGCAACATCAGCAACGCCGGACGAAGGGATGGGATCAATGGCCAGTGGTCGAAGGTCTGGAAGAACGTCGCTGAGGCTGTGGGCGTCATTCGACCGCGCTACGTCTTCCTGGAAAACGTGGCGGCGCTCCGCTCGAGGGGGCTGGACGTCGTCGCCGCGGACCTGGCCGCGCACGGGTATGACGTCCGGTGGACATGTCTACGAGCTGGTGACCCCGAAATCGGCGCCCCGCACCCGCGGGACCGTTGGTTCGCAGTTGCCCATCCCGCTGATGCCGACCCCCACCACCTCGGACGGCACTGGCGGACCCGGCACCTCTCCCAAGCGCAAGGGCGGGTTGAACCTGCGGACCGCGGTGACCAGGCTCCCGGCACCGCCCCTGGAGGGGTGAGGCTGTTTCCCACGCCCACAGCGGCCGACTCGAGGGGGACCGCGAATTTCAGGGCCGATGGGACGCCGTATGGAAACGGGTACGGGAGCACCCTGACGGACGCCGTGCGCAGCCTGTTTCCGACCCCTGCCGCGTGGGACTGGAAGTCCGGCGCGTCCAACCTCCTCGGCCGTAACTCCCGGCCTCTGGACGAGGTGGTCGTAAATCTGCTGCCGACCCCGAAGGCGTCGGACGGGCCGCACGGCGGACCGAACCAGCGCGACACGGCCGGCCGCTACTACCTCCCCGGCCAGGCCGTCCGCCTCGACCCCATGTGGGTCGCATCCGACGGCACCGACTACGGGCCCGCCATCCGCCGCTGGGAACACATCACCGGACGGCCGGCACCCTGCCCGACCGAGCCCGGCACCCGCGGCAACCGCCGCCTCTCACCCGCCTTCGCCGAATGGCTCATGGGACTGCCCGCCGGCTGGGTCACCAACGTCCCCGACATCCCGCGCAAGGAACAGCTCCGCATCATCGGCAACGGAGTCGTACCCCAACAAGCCACCTACGCCTACGCCTGGCTCCTCGGAGTCGTGCCCACAGCGTGGAACACCACCGCCCCGCTGGGGGTGGCCGCATGAACGCCCACATGCGGAATGCCCTGGAGCTGGCCGCACGGCGTGTACCGGTGCTGCCGTTGCGGGCGGGGAAGGTGCCGTTCGGAAACTGCCGGTCCTGCCGCGGCAACGCGTGCGGCGGCCGGCCGAACATGAAGGTGCCCGGGCCCTGCGACTGCCCGCGTCCCTGCCACGCATGGGCCGCCGCGACCACCGACCCCGCCGTTCTCACCGGACGCCCGTGGGCGCCCGTGTGGGAACAGACGCAGGCGGTGGCCTACCACCCCGGCGGGGCCGGCCTGACCGTCGTCGACCTCGACAACGACCAGGCCGTCACCTGGGCCCGCCAGACACTCCCCACCACGCGGACCGTACCCACGACCCGGGGCGAACACTGGATCTACCTAGGCACCAGCCGCTCCGTGAACGGCGTCCGAGACGGCGTGGACATCAAGTCGTCCATGTCCTACGCCCGGTGGCTCGGCCCCGGCACCGGCACCATGACCGAACTCCCGGACATCGTGCGCGCGCTGGTAGTCAACGAAACCTCCGCTGCCCAGCTGGCGCCCCGCGCCATCACCGTGCCCGCACGGGCCGGGGTCGGGCAGTGCCCCCACCGCATGCCCGCCTATTTGGACCGGGGCATCACCTTGGCCGAGCAGCGCATCACCGAGGCCCGCAGCACGGTCCACACAACCGTCTACCGCACCTTCCTCGCGGTGCTGTCCGCCCACGGCCGGTGCGGCTGCCTCACCGACACCCACATCAAGCGGCTGTTCACCGCCGCGCAGGCCAAGGGCGAGACCGCCCGGCACTGCACCGACGCATGGACCAATGCCCTCACCCGGTTGGGACTTTGACATGTCCGAGGACGAGAAGAACCCCGCCCGCGAGATCATCACCGACTACGCGCAGGAGCACTTCCGGTACTTCCGCACCGCTGACGGCACCGTCTACGCGCAGAAGAACGGCCACCCCGTCGCCCGCCCGATCCGCTCACAAGGCACCACAGGTAGCCACCGCCAGGAACTCATGGTCGGACTGTTCAAGGACGGCTACGGCGTGTTCAACGGGACCGCGCTCAAAGAAGCGCTCGACCTGATCGAAGCCCTGGCACTCACCGAGGGCGTGCAGCCCGTCCACATCCGCGTCGCCCCCGGATACGACGGGGCCACGTGGCTGGACCTGGGCCGTGATGACGGGCAGTCCGTACGCATCCACCCCACCGGCTGGGACATCCTCACCCCCGACCCCCGCGAGGTCTGCTGGCGGCGCACCCAGCTCACTGGGGAACTCCCGCTGCCGGCCAAGGACACCGACGGCAAGGGCATCGACCTGCTGCTCAGGTTGTGCAACTTCGCGGGGGCTGAGACTGAATGCCTGGCCATCGCTTGGCTCATCGGCTGCCTGGGGCCGTCTGTGCCTGTACCGGCCCCGTTCCTTACCGGGCCTCAGGGCGCGGGCAAGTCCACGGGCGGGCGGATGCTCGTGCGGATCATCGAGGGTATGAGCGGCGATCTGCGCCGGGCGCCGAAGGATGAGGAGAACCTGATCGCGGCGGTGGCGGCCGGATGGGTCACCGCCCTGGACAACTTGTCCCACATGACGCCGGACCTGTCCGACGCCATGTGCTGCATCGTCACCGGAGCCGAGAGCGTCAAACGCGCCCTGTTCACCGACGGGGACGTTCACCGCGTCGGCTACCGCCGCCCCTTGCTCCTGACCGGCATCGACGTGGGAGTCATCCGGCCCGACCTCGCCGAACGACTCCTGCCCCTGCGGCTGGAGCGGCCCAGCATCCGGCGGACCGAGGCGGAACTCTGGCTGGACTATGCGGAGGTGCTGCCGGTCGTTCTCGGCTCCCTGCTAGACCTCACGGTGAAGGTCCGCGCAGTTGAAGTGGAGACTCCCACCGATCTGCGGATGGCCGACTTCGCGCACCTGTGCGCCCAGCTCGATGCTGCCACCGGCCTCGGGGCGCTCACCGCGTACCGGGCCAGTCTGGACGACCTGAATGACGACGTGATCGAGGGTGACCTCCTCGCGCAAACCGTCCTCAAGCACGCCGACACCATCGAGCCGGGCGGGGCGCAGCGGATGACATCCACGGAGTGGCTGCACCTGCTCAGCGGCGTCTACAGCGGCGATGACTTCCGTCCCCTCCCCAAGGGCTGGGCGACCACCGGCAAAGTCCTCTCCGACCGGCTCAAGCGCCTCCAACCGACGCTGGCTGCCCGGGGCCTCCTCGTCGACACCGGTCGTACCAGCGAGGGCCGCTACCTCGAAATGACCCGCATGGCCGCCCGGGCCCAGCACGAGCAGAAGCGGGCGTTCTGACCGCATGCAGTCACCGACCGAACAGCAAGAAGAGCACCAGCTCGGTGACGTGCTCCTCTTGCTGTTCGGCGGAACGCCGCCCCAAGGTCGTGCCGCGCAGCGGCTCCTTCTTCACGCTGAAAGGCGCACCGCACCACAACAGACGCCCCTCTCTTTTTCCTAGGAGGGAAGATCCTGCGTCATGTTCGTCATGCGGGCCGATAAGTGGCACCTGACCTGCGGATACGACCATGACGCAGACGACGGCCTCTGCGTCATCCTGCGTCATCTGCGTCATGGGCTGCGTCACGGATGACGCAGCCCATGACGCACCGATGACGCAGCCGAACTCAGTGCGTCACACAAAACGCCAGGTCAGAAGCCCGAATGACGCTGATGACGCAATGACGCAGAAATCCGGACCTCGGACACGCGCGGCCGAGGTCTTGAGCTCAACCCCCGAAGGCAAAGACAACTGCCCAGGAGGCACCCCGGATGAGCACCGCGATCGCCGCCCCCGTCGACCGACTCCTGTACAAGCCGGAGGAAGCTGCCGAAGCTCTCGCAGTCGGCCGGTCGACTGTCTACGAGCTGATGGCCGAAGGAGCGCTCAAGTACATCAAGTTGGGCAGCATCCGCCGCATCCGGCGTGCGGATCTCGAAACGTACGTGGAGAACCTCGCCCCTCTCCCCAACTGACCTGAGCACCCCTGAGGCGGCCCCCGCAACCCGCCCCCGGGGGCGCCCGCCAGGGTGCGAAACAAGGCTTGGTGTTGTAGAAAAAGACCTACCCCACCAACCCCCGCGACAACGCGGGGGGGGGGTGGTGGGGGTTAA